>JAQVLS010000065.1 GCA_028704035.1 Desulfotomaculaceae bacterium
CCGACCTAAAATATGTCCCCCGGCTTCTTTCATCAAGGCGGCCAGGGCTGTATCCAGCACGTCCGACGAGGTCAGGCCCAGGTGAATGTACTTGGCCGCATCTCCCACGTATTCACCGACATTAGTTGTAAACGCGATCACGTCATGGTCGGTCACAGCTTCAATTTCAGCAATGCGCTGCACATTAAAGCTCGCCTTTTCCTTAATAGCCGCCAGGGCCTCCCGCGGCACTTTACCCAGGTCGGCCATGGCCTCACAGGCAAAAATCTCGACATCCAGCCATTTGCGGTACTTGTTCTCCTCCGACCAGATCTGTTTCATTCCCGGCAGGATATAACGGTCAATCATTGTAAGGCCTCATGATATTCATTCTAAAAGATGTTATCTATTGACAAGATTTTAACATTTAAATAAGACTAGAAAATTTCGGGTTCTATTAATTGCTGTGCGCCCGATTACCTTATTAATTTGTTAATCTTGTTTAAATCATGTTAATTCTGTGAAAATTTTTTACATGCCTTTCGGCTGCGCCAGGTAGCCTTCTACGCCCAGTTCGGCCAGCAGTGCATCCTTTTCACTGACTTGCCTGGCCAGTTTATCCTTATAAGCGGCAACCCTTGCTCTTACGGCAGGATTGAACGAACCAATGATCTGGGCAGCCAGGATACCGGCGTTTTTGGCGCCGTTGATGGCCACAGTCGCCACGGGTATGCCGGAAGGCATCTGTACCATGGCGTACAGGGCGTCCACACCTTTTAAGGCGCCTGATGCAATAGGGACGCCTATTACCGGCAGGGACGTATAGGCGGCAATGACGCCGGGCAGGTGGGCCGCCCCGCCCGCACCGGCAATAATGACTGCCAGCCCGCGTGCCACGGCGCTCCGGGCGTAATCCGCCGTTTTATCAGGCGCCCGGTGGGCGGAGGATATGACTACCTCGCTGGAAATACCCAGCTCGTCCAGAATGCGGGCAACCTCCTGCATGACCGGCAGGTCGGAATCACTGCCCATTACAATGCCAACCAATGGTATCGCCATAGATTTTATTCGTCCTTTCAAATAGTTTATTTACCGCCATAAACGTGAAGCCCGGGCGTATAGGATTTCGTTCATGAGCGAAACCTGCCCGCCTGGGCTTTTATCCCTTACCGGTGTAGCATTCTGTCCAGAGGTTTGATCTGCGAGGTCCAAAATTCGGGAGTTCATAAACTTTCTCGAATCTCGAATCGCACTTCTACTTCGAAAATGCCTGCGCCGCTTGGACCAAACCGCCCTTTCGGGCGTGGAACCCTAGGCGCACTTTCTCTCCCAGTTTTAAAATGTGGTTATTCATAAACACAATAATTGCCCGTATCAATAGATCGGGCTGAATTATTATCCAATTTCATATTACCAAATATTAATAAATACTGTCAATATAAAAGTACTTTTTTACTTAATATGCAAATTGCAACCGTATTCTACTTTTTGGGTTTAGTGAGCATATTTCGATCTTCCATCTGTGGGGGTTCTTCAAGCCAATTACGTTTAATCATTAATTTCCCCCCTTTGGAGGCAAATTGATACGTATCCATTGCAATTTCCGTGATTTTCATAGGAAGGTCGCTCCGAAGGCTTAAAGACGTACCTATTGCATTGGCGCCTAATCCAAAACTTGACAACAGAGTTGAGCAGAACATCATCATTTTATCAGAGAATGGCGGTGCAGTTGAATCGGTTGCCCTGCCAGCCCCTGTGCCCGGCGTCTGTATATCGCTATCCTGCATGATTTGAGTCAGGTTTGACACTATTTTCTTGGCCAATTCCTTGCCTTCAATGAAATAGTCAGTGACTTCGCTTTCCGTTGCAGCTTGAGCAAATCCGGTCATGAGTTGTGTCCCCATTACATTTGATTCTATAACATTATAAATATGCGCTATTTCTACAGTGTTCAAAGACCGCTTATTGCCAAACAGCTTAATACCCTTCATATAATCTTTCTGCTCAATGAATTGCACCTCTTTAGGCATGGATACATAGGGGGGCCTGGCTAGGGCGCCCTTTTTTTGAAGAAGATGGGTACACCTGTCATAAGTTTTCTTCGGTACATCTATACAGCGTTTATAAAAGTCAACTATGTCACTCCTATATGCCATTCCTAGATGCAACGCATAAAACCCCAGAGAAAGTTTCATCATCACACGTAAAAACATTATGTCAAAGTAGTTATCCCAAAGTGGAGGAGCATCCTTGTGTACATCATTAGAGGTAAAAGCTATAGGTATTGCAGCCCCTTCATTATTAAGTATCTGCTCGATTTCATCATTAAGTTTTGTGTTACTAGTATAAAGAAATGACATGATATCCTTTGCATCTTTATCGTTTTCCTTTTCCACAAAATAATCCAGCATCCGCAACAGCAATGCATTTTTTTGGTATGTCATCCACAATGTACCCAATTCGCTTGATGTAATCGGTATATCCTTTGCCAAAGTTTTGTCCTCCAATTAGTCCTTTTAATAAATATATCTTTTCTAAAAATAGCGATTTTATTCCTAGCGCTTATGGTTTCCTTCGATGGTGCTGAGCCAGAAAAGTGCAAGAGTGGGTCAGTCAGGAAAAAGCTGCTGCGCAGACACCATATTTTAGGAGGGGGGTTTCTGCCGTCCCCTTGTATTCCCTGTGCTTGACAGGTACTTTAGGAGAGTTATAAAATGACAACTAGAACTTACCGGTCAAAAACAGAACTAACTATTCAGGGGGACGGTAGTGTGGTCAGTATGCGGGAAAAAGAGAAGAAATTTAAAAGGCAATTGATTGCCGATGCAGCTTATGGCTTGCTGTCGGAGAAGCCGTATGAATCAGTTACGGTAGATGATATTGCCAGGGCTGCCGGATGCGGGAAAGGGACATTGTATCAATATTTTGAGAACAAAGATCATATCTTGGCCTATCTGGTTTCTCGGGATCTAGAAAAGCTGTGCATGAAATTAAAAGAAAAATGTATAAGCAATCCTGACATACAGGAGGCAATTTTTCAGTATCTGCTCTTGCAATACTATTTTTATCTGGACAATCAAATTTTCTCTTCTTGGCTAAGGGTCAGTCTGGGAGAGACTGTTCGTCCGGAATGGGCCCAGGAAGTGTTGGAGCAGCGGGAAAACAAAATCAAAATGGTGGCTCAGCTTTTAGACAGAGGAGTGCAGGAAAAGGCTCTAATTGAAGTAGATGCTCTGCAGTTGGCCCGCTTGATGGAAAATATTTTCCGGGATATTACCTACAGTCTGCTGGATAAAAAGCCGGACGAAGAAGAGGTGGAGAGGCTTCTGGAACTGGTAAAGAAGGTTATCGGTAATGGGATATTTTTAAACCGGGCTTTTGATGGCCGGCAATAAGCTATAGATTACTGGTTGAAAAGGGGGATTACATAAAATGGATTACCTGGGGGATTTAAAAAAGAAAAAAATTACGGTATTGGCATTGTTTTTAATCATAATTGCTGGAACCGTACTCATCCTGGGAGGACATTTGCAGGGGCAGCATAAAGCCCTAGCCGAGGAGCGGGGGAAACTTACTGCCACAGGAACAGTTGAGGCAAAGACAGTTATGTGTTCGTTCAAAATACCAGGCAGGGTTGACTGCCTGCAGGTACAAGAAGGAGATGCAGTGGAAAAAGGACAGGAACTAGCTGTTCTCGATCAAAGGGAATTAGAGGCTAAACTCCGTCAGGCCCAGGGAGGCAAGGAAGCTGTTCAGGGCCAGGCATCACAGGCCAATATCGCTATTCCATTAACTAGCCAGCAGATTGAGGCTAAAGTCCAACAGGCACAGGCTATGGTTGCTAAAGCCCAGGTAGGGGTTACCAATGCACAGCAGCAGTTGGAACGGGTGCAGTCCCTTCGAGAGTGCGAGGCAGTTTCGCAAAGCACCCTGGACGAGGCGCAGAATGCTTACGGCGCCGCGAAACAGGACCTAGAGGCAGCTCAGGGGCAGCTGAATGAAGCCATGGCTGCTCGCATACAGGTACAGGTGGCTGACTGCAGCTAGTGGCCTATGTCAGCAAGCAGAGGGCGCCGTTGCAGAAGCAGAAGCCTATATGGAAAATGCAGTACTGAAAGCTCCCTGCTCAGGATACATTACGGCTCAGTATCTGGAAGAGGGTGAAATGCTGAATGCCGGAACTCCAGTTTTCGAAATTACCGATTTAAACAATACATTTGTGAAAGTATTTATCGATGAAAAAAAGATTGGTCGGGTAACAGTTGGGCAGGCGGCAGAAATATCATTAGATGCATACCCAGGACAGAGCTTCCCTGGCAAGGTTGTCTGGGTCAATGCTGCAGGACAGTTTGCAGTGAAAAAAGCGATTAGTGAACAACACGCGCATGATATTCGCAGCTTTGAAGTGAAAATCGAGGTGCCCAATGATAAATTACAGTTAAAAACGGGTATGACGGCATCGGTAAAAATCATCGAGGGGGAGAAATAAACATGGATGCAATAGAGACTAACCCCATGATTAGAGTAGAAGATCTGCAGCAGGTCATATCCCGGCAGGTGGTGCTAGATAGGATTAACCTTACTGTTGAAAGAGGAGAATGTCTGGGCATTTTCGGAACACGGGGGAGTGGTAAAACATCCCTGCTGCACATTCTGGCCGGCATTGATCGATTTTATTCCGGAAGTGTTGAGGTTATGGGATGCAAATTGCCCCGACAGCAAGAATTTAAAAAGAAAATGGGTTTGCTCACCCAGAAGCAGAGTTTATTTCGCGATCTCAGAACGGGAGAAAATATTGATTTTATAGCGGGCCTCAAAGGGGCTGCAAAGCAAGATATGGAAGAAGTTGTGGAAGAGTATGAATTGCAGGATTATTTAAAAGAGCCGGTAAGCCGTTTAGATGCGGGTGTATATCAACGGGTGTCCCTGGCGTGCGCCATGCTTAACAGGCCTGAATTGTTGATATTAGATGAAGCGATTAAGGATATTGATATTTACTCACGCTGTCTAATTGTTAATAAATTGACTGAATTTAAAGGCCAGGGAGGGACTCTGCTGTGCGGCTTCAGTAATATTGAGTTTTGTCCCCAAATGGACCGGGTAGGGTGGTTGGAAGATCGAAAAATGAGTCTGATGAGCCCGACCCAAGTACAGGAGAAATGGGAGAGATTGGTCAGCGATGCAGGCCATAAGATGGGCACAGCAAATGCGTAATTATTTAATCATCATGCGCCGGGAATTTTATTACATGTGGCAGGATCGGGTTCTCCGTTATGTTTTGATAATCGGGCCGGTTCTGGCGATTTTGTTCTTTTCCTATTTATATAGCTTTCAGAATGTAACGGATATTCCTTCAGCGGTAGTGGATCTGGATCACAGTGCGCAAAGCAGAGAATTAATCAGACAATTGAGCAATGCTGAGAATCTGAAGATCGAAAATTATCCCGAGACTTATAAAGAACTTGAATCCTTGATCGACCAAGGCATTGCAGCGGTGGGCATCGTGATCCCTGAAAATTATGGCCAGGATATTATGAGTGGCAAGCAGACCCGGATTCTAGGAATTATTGATGGCAGCAATATGATATATGCGACCAATGCTTCCAGTACACTCATACAAGTTACGGGTATGATTAGCGCTGAGACAGGAATCAAGACCATGGTGGGTATGGGGATGAACCTCCAGGAAGCGACAGAGGCTTACCAAGCGATAGAATTTAAAGAAGAAGCCTGGTATAACCCAACCCTTAATTATGCATATTTTTTGATACTGGCCCTGGCTTTAAATATGTGGCAGCAGTGCTGTGTAATGGCAGCGGCAGTCAACATAATTGGTGAAACCGGGGTTAAGAGCTGGCCGCAGGTGAAGGCTTCCGGATTCTCAAAATGGAAGTTTTTTCTCCCCAAATCGCTCATGCATTTGATCATTTTCATGGCCCTGGTGCTGCCCATCTATTATATTGGTTTCGTGCTGGTCAAACTGCCTCTTTGCTGCAGCTTCGGGAGTTTAATGGGTTTTACTCTGGTCTTTGCCCTGGCAATACATAGTATGGGAACCATGATGTCCAGCCTTACTAATAATGCAGTTGATTCGACCCGCTTTGGGATGATAGTAGCTTTGCCGTCTTTCATATTGTGCGGATATACCTGGCCACTGGAATCGATGCCGGCGGTGATTTCTAAAGCAGCCTGGATATTGCCACAAACCTGGTTTTTCCAGGGCTTTAATCACATGACTTTTAAAGGGGCCGAATTCCATGCCATGAAGGGATATTATCTGGGATTGTTGATTATAACAGTGGTCTGCTATGCAGTCAGTATGATGGCAACTGCCCGGTCAGAGAGGTGACCATTATGAGGAATACTATTAAAATCGCTTATTATGAAACACTCCATATTTTAAAAGAGCCCATGTTATTTTTAATCGTTTTTCTGGCCCCCCTGGCTTATGCGCTACTCATCGGAGCAACGTATTCTCAAGCCATCATAAGTAATATCCCTTTGGCCATCGTTGATCTGGATCACTCCAGTTTATCTAGAGATATTGAGGAATCCTTTTCCAACAGTCCTTATTTTCAGATTGTAAAGGATATCAATACCTATGAAGAGCTAGAAGAGGCGATGCAGATAGGAAAGGTGCGGGCAGGAATTGTAATACCCCAGGATTTGCAGGAGAATGTATCACTGCACAGGCCGTCTGAGGTTTTAAGCGTTTATGATGGGTCCAATCTTATATGGGGATATAATATTCGAAAATACACACTGGAGGCAGTAAGAGAGTTCAGTGCTGAACATACTGTTGCCTATCTGGCCGGAAAGGGATTAAATAGCAAGAAGATAGGCCATATTGTCAATAGTGTGGACTGCAATATTATCACCTGGTATAACCCTGGTTATAATTATTCCAATTATCTATTTATGGTGATAGTAATGATGATAATACATCAGCTGGGGCTTCTGGGGGTCAGCTTAACCGTCACGCGCGAAAAAGAGAGACATACCTGGACTCAATATCTGGCTGCTTCCGTTTCCCGCTGGGGAATTATTTTAGGAAAGTGTTTGCCATATTTTATCATTAATTTTTTTAATTATACTTTGCTGCTCTGGATATCGGTTCAGGTTTTCCACGTTAAAATAGAGGGCAGTCTTTTTCTGATCATCCTCCTGGGTTTACTTTATGATCTCATTTTGACTTTAGCAGGATTTTTTATTTCCCTGAAGGCGGTGAACTCTCTTCAAGTAACCCGGGTGATTATGATGCTATCTGTACCAATGTTTTTCCTATCCGGTTTAACCTGGCCCTGGACTTATATGCCTCAGGCGATGAGTTTACTGGGCAAACTATTGCCTTTCAGCTGGATGGCGCAAGGATTCCGAATGGTAACCGTTAAAAACCTCGGATTTTCTGAGGTGTCAGGGATACTGATTGTCATGTTGCTGCTGAGTTTGATTGCACTGGGATTGGTGATGACCTTCGATAAAACCAGGCGCCTAAAAGCGCAGGGAGGGCTCCTGGTAAATGAGGATTCCTATCCATGCAAAAGGATTTTTACGGATTACAGACCTTAATTAATAGAGCGAGTTTCTCTTAAGCATATTTCATCGGAACCGGAGCCAAGCGATTCAAGCTTCTCAGGAGTTCATGAAGCAAGAAAACGAAGATAGTTGCCTGAATATAGAAATTACTTATAAAAACAATACCCGGGGGGCCACTTTATAAGGTGGTTAATAATGCCATACTGCTGCCACGGGCAAAAAACAAGCCTCTGAAACTCTTTATTTTACTGGATTCAGAGGCATTTTAAGGTCTACTCCCACTCGATTAACCTCTTTGATAATTAAATGTAAACGGCAAGTACTTTTCCATAAATTTCGGCAATTAATTTTCCACAAAAAACGGCAATTAAAAATCCATAGTTGCTTTTTTGTGTTACCAAATTTAATC
>JAQVLS010000066.1 GCA_028704035.1 Desulfotomaculaceae bacterium
TCTGTTGACAGAAGAAACCACTGATAACTCCGTAACAGAAGATGAAACAGAGGAAAGCAACGACGTGGTCTCAGATATTGTAGATATAGATGAATGTATAATTCCACAAGAAGAAAAGGGTTTAACTGTGTCTCTAGACGAGAATTATGACCTTATTCCGGTGGTAGTTCTGCCAACTGTTCAAACAGACGCAGCAACTAATATCGGCATGGAATCTGCTATTTTGCACGGGAGCATAAACAATACCGGCGGAGAGTATTGCGATCAAAGAAAGTTTCGCATCAGGGCACAGGGCAACGAAAGCTGGTCCGATGCCGGTATCGAGACTGGTTCGTTCGGATCTGAATCATTCAGCTTCACCATTACCGGTCTTCACCTTGGTACCATCTATGAATACAAAGCAATGGCGTATAATCTGGCGGGGTGGGGTGAAGGAAGTGTAACAACCTTTACTGCAGCAGCCTCTCAAGAAAAGCCAGTGGAAGTTAAACCTGCAGAGGTTGACAACAGCTGCAAGAAATCGAAACAGGATAAGCCACCCCAAAAAACTCCCTACGATATATACCGCTCTAACTACTGGCGCTGGCTAGGTGGTTTAAGAGCGTCAGGAGTAAAAATCCAAAGCGATAATTAAAAGTAATTACATGGCTAATATTTAAAAGGGCAATGATGCCATAAAGGTATAAAGGGATATTTTGGTCCATGTGGAAGTAGAGTCTTTAAAGACTCTACTTTATATTTAAGAGGCAAAAATAATGAAAAAATTTTTAGACGAATTTTTATATTATCTTACCGTTGAGCGTGGTCTGGCTGAGAATACCCTGGTATCTTACCGGACTGACCTGACCGCTTACCTGGCATTTTTGCACAAGCGGAAAATAAAATGTCTTGGGCAGGCAGATAGGAACACGGTCATGACTTATATTTACACGCTGCAATTAAATGGGCGCTCTTCCGCAACAGTATCCCGCCACCTGGCGTCCCTGCGCTCATTTTATAAATTCCTGGTCAGTGAGGATATGATCATCCAGGATCCGACCACGGATCTGGAATCACCCAAACAGCCCCAGAAGCTGCCCAGGGTACTTACCGCTGAGGAAGTGGATCTGCTGCTTAGGCAGCCTGGGACCAGAGAGCCGGCGGATCTAAGGGACAAGGCCATGTTCGAGCTATTGTATGCTACCGGGATCAGGGTTTCCGAACTGGTTTCTCTAAACCTGGACCAGGTCCATATCGACAATGGTTTTATCCGCTGTTTCGGTAAAGGCGAAAAGGAACGGATTGTGCCAATGGGTGATATAGCCGCCCGCTGTCTGCGGGAATACCTGGCCAGGGGCAGGCACAAACTAATCAGGGAGAATAACCCGTCTTTTTTTGTCAATCAGCACGGCAGAAGGCTGACCAGGCAGGGTTTTTGGAAAATCACTAAAAAATACGCCCGCCAGGCGGGGATTACAAAAAAAGTAACACCTCACATCATCAGGCATTCTTTTGCCACACACCTGCTGGAAAACGGCGCGGATATACGTTCGGTGCAGGCCATGCTGGGTCATGCCGATATCAGCACAACTCAGATATACACTCACCTCACCAGGAATAAATTGAAAGATATATATGACCGGACCCACCCCAGAGCATAAAATAAGACGGGACCGTCCCCTTGACACGATTTAGGAGGAAGCGCAAATGATAAATAGGGTAGCATTGTTCGTGCTTGACAGTGTCGGTGTGGGTGAATTGCCGGACGCGGGAGACTACGGGGACATCGGCAGCAACACCCTGGGCAATGTATCACGCGCCGTGGGCGGGCTTAATATGCCCAACCTTGGCCGGCTTGGCCTCGGGAATATAATCCACATAGAAGGGGTGCCGCCGGCGGAGAATCCGGCAGCTTCATACGGACGCATGGCTGAAAAGTCCGCCGGCAAGGACACCACCACCGGCCACTGGGAAATGGCCGGAATTATTATGAAACAGCCTTTCCCGGTGTATTCTAATGGTTTCCCTGCCGGCTTGATAGAATCTTATGAGGAAAAAATCGGCCGTAGGGTGCTTGGCAACAAGGCTGCCTCCGGCACCGCCATAATTGAAGAGCTTGGCGCGGAACACATGGCGACAGGTTTCCCCATCGTATACACCTCCGCCGACAGTGTTTTCCAGGTGGCCGCGCACGAGGAGATTATCCCGCTTGAAGAACTGTACGGGATCTGCCGGATAGCCAGGGAAATACTGACCGGCGAGCATGCGGTAGGCCGGGTAATTGCCAGGCCTTTTGCAGGAGAGCCGGGGAGCTTTCGCCGCACAGTTAACAGGCATGATTTTTCCCTTAAACCGACGGGACCTACCTTGTTGGATCTCCTGGTGAATAACGGTGTGCAGGTGACTGCGGTGGGTAAGATAAAAGATATCTTCGCCGGTCAGGGCGTAACACACGCCGTATTGACCAGGGGCAACAATGAGGGCATGGATAAGTCTTTGCAATTGATAAAATCCGACATCAGCGGGCTGATCTTTACCAACCTGGTCGATTTCGATATGTTGTACGGTCACCGCAACAACCCTCGCGGTTACGGCGACGCCCTTGAAGAGTTTGACCGCTGGTTTCCCCAGCTTCTTCACGCGTTGAAGGAAGACGATGTTTTAATAATTACCGCCGATCACGGTTGTGACCCCACTACTTCCTCTACCGATCACTCCAGGGAATATGTCCCTCTGCTGATATACGGCAAGCAGGTTTCGGGCGGGGTAAACCTTGGTGTGAGGGAGACCTTTGCTGATATAGCCGCTACAGTCGCGGAAATATTCGGCCTGCAGTTTGACGTGGGGAAGAGCTTCTGGAAACAGGTGTATAAGGGGCAATAGACGGCGGTCCTGCTGTCTGCCCTTAAGGGTTCCATATATCTAAAAAGCTAAAAGGGAATATGACATTATGCGCATGTACGATATAATCTTAAAAAAGAAAGACGGCAGGGCGTTAACCACTGCAGAAATTAAGTATTTTATTAGCAGTTACATGAGCGGCGGTATTCAGGATTACCAGATGTCCGCCCTCCTCATGGCCATATATTTTCGCGGTCTGAACGAGAGGGAGACCGCTGATCTCACTATGGCGATCTGCGACTCGGGAGAACGGGCAGACCTGTCCGCGATCCCCGGTATCAAGGTGGACAAGCACAGCACCGGGGGTGTGGGAGATAAAACCAGCTTGGTACTGGTACCACTGGTGGCGGCGGCGGGAGTGCCGGTAGCCAAGATGTCCGGACGCGGTCTCGGCCATACAGGAGGTACGGTAGATAAGCTGGAGTCCATACCTGGTTTTAAAGCGGCTCTTGCGCCTGCACAGTTTATCGACCAGGTCCGCCGGATCGGCGCCGCAGTGGCAGCGCAGACCGGCCAACTGGCGCCGGCGGATAAAAGGCTTTACGCTCTCAGGGACGTCACTGCTACTGTCGACAGCATCCCCCTTATAGCCAGCAGTATAATGAGTAAAAAAATTGCTGCCGGCGCCGATGCTATTGTTCTTGATGTCAAAGTGGGCAGCGGCGCCTTTATGCGGGATCAACAAAGTGCTATAAAACTAGCCAAGACTATGGTGGATATCGGCTGCCGGGTAGGGCGGCGGACCGTTGCCGTAATTACAGATATGGACCAGCCCCTGGGTTTTGCCATAGGCAATGCCCTGGAGGTGAAAGAGGCAATAGATATATTGAAAGGACAAGGGCCTCCGGATCTGCTGGAAATCTGCCTGGAACTGGGCGCCACTATGCTGCTGCTGGCGGGAATGGCAGATAGCGTGCAGGGCGGGAAGAAAAAACTGCTTGATCTGCTGAAAAGTGGTCGGGCTCTGAATAAATTTATCGAGTTTATTTCCGCCCAGGGTGGTGACCCGCAAGTAGCCCGGAAAGAAGATGTACTGCCGGCGGCTGAATTAACGGCAGCTGTTTCCGCGCCCTCTTCGGGTTATATCCGGGCGATTAACGCGGCGGTGATCGGTCGTTCAGCCATGCTGCTGGGCGCCGGCAGGGAAAACAAAGAATCACAGATAGATCCGTCCGTCGGTATCGTTTTGCAAAAAAAAGTCGGTGACACTGTAAAGGCAGGGGAGGCTCTGGCGCTGGTACATGCCAACGGTACAGAGCGGCTGGACCAGGTCAAGGAGCATGTTCAGGGCGCCTATCAAATTGGTAAGGATAAACCGGAGCCTGCACGGCTTATACTGGGTTCAGTACCAGAAAAGCTATAAAGACCAGGCTCATGAAAGTGCAGGTTTGGGAGGGAGAGTATATATAGAGAAACAGAGAAGGGACCGCAGGGTTCCTTTTCTGTTTATATTCTCACGTGTATAACTTTAATTATTGTAAACATAATAGAAAATGACCAAGAAGATAGGAGGAGGTATACTACTTGTATAAAAAACGGTTGGTAATTGTATTGGTGGCAGCGCTGGTTTTCATTATGACCATTGGTCAGACGGCATGGGCGGCGCCGGAAGCGGCAAAGGAAAAATCTGACGCCAAAGGGACCGTGCCAGCTGGTCTAGAAACTACCGCTGAAGCGGCAGTGCTATTAGAACCGGTAACAGGCAAAATCGTTTACGAGAAAGAAAAGGACAAGAGGCTGCCTATGGCCAGCGTAACCAAGCTGATGACTCTTTTACTGGCTGCCGATGCTGTAGAAAAGGGGGATTTTAAACTTACTGATAACGTAATTACCAGTGAAAACGCCTGGGAAATGGGTGGTTCACAGATTTATCTTGAACCCGAAGAAGAGATGAGCCTTTGGGACATGCTTATGGCCATTGGGCTGCAGTCCGCCAATGATGCCAGCGTGGCTGTCGCCGAGCATATCTCAGGCACTGAAGAGGCCTTCGTCGAAGCCATGAATGAACGGGCCAAGTCCCTCGGGTTGGAAAATACAAACTTTGTAAACTGTCATGGGCTGACCGCAGATAATCATTACACCAGCGCCTATGACTTGGCGCAAATTTTAAAAGAAGGCCTGAAAAATCCAATTTTCAAAAAGATAACTGCTATGCAGGAATATGACCTGCGGGGCGGCGCCTTTAAGCTCTGGAATACAAATAAACTTCTCTGGTGGTATGAAGGGGCTGACGCCGGAAAGACCGGTTGGACGGAAGCGGCCAAATACTGTCTGGCTTCATCAGCGGAGAGAAGCGGCCTCAGATTTATCTGCGTGGTTCTTGGTACTGAACAAGTGAGAAGTCACTTTAGTGAATCTATAAAACTTTTTGACTATGGTTTTGCCAGGTATAAGTCTGTAAATTTTGCTGAACAGGGAGCGGTAGTCGGACAGCTCAGGGTAAGCAAAGGACAATCTGATCAGGTTGAAGTTTTAACCCTGGATAAGGTCAGTGTGGTTGTGCCAAAAGGTGAAGAAAAAGGATTTGAAACAAGCATGGAACTACCCGACAGCGTCAATGCGCCGGTGCAAAAAGGGCAGGAAGTAGGAGCATATGTTGTCACCAAAAACGGACAGGAGGTATTGCGGGTAAAGCTGTTGGCCGGGGCTGACATTCCAAAGGCGTCGCTGGGTCAGCAGATAAAGAAGATTTTAGACAGCGTTTATTAAAAGGGGAACGGGGACACACCTCTCTAGCAGGTATTCCTTTGGGCTCGAGGTATGTCCCCGATTGGAATGGCGGGATAAATCCCGCTCTGCAGTAGAACGGGTCTTGTGCAAAGGCCCGTTTTATGTTGCTTGCCTTTTGAAAAAAAATTTGGTAAGATTTAGCAAAAGGGATAATGCAGTTGATTGACGAGAGGAAAAGAGGAGGAGTCTTGTGCTTCTGGATATTGAAATGAAAAAGGATACCCTGTTTGTAAGACCTAACGGAGAACTCGATCTGGGGGTAGCCGACCGCTTCAGGAGGGCTCTGGATGAGACCATTGAAAAAGGAAAGGCAAAGAACCTGATTGTCAACCTGACAAAAGTGTCTTTTGTAGACAGCTCCGGGTTGGGTGTGCTCCTGGGGCGCTATAACCGGGTTTCTAAAAATGGTGGCAAAGTTTTTATTGTGGCGCCGCAGCCCCAGGTACGAAAGGTCCTCGATCTTTCAGGACTGCTGCGGATTATGAATGAATATCCAAATGAGAACGAAGCGCTGGAGAAGATTGGGTAGGGAGGATGACATAATGCAGTTAATAAACCAGATGAGGCTTGAGTTTCTAAGCATACCGGCCAATGTGGCCTTTGCCCGGGTGACGGTAGCTGCTTTTGCCTCCCAGCTTGATTTCACGCTGGCCGATTTGGAAGAAATAAAGGTGGCCGTGTCGGAGGCCGTAGGCAATGCAATTATTCACGGTTATGAGCATGTGCCTGACCGTTTTGTAAAAGTGTATGCCGCGCTGACGCTGGATACTTTGGAAATGAGAGTAGAAGACGACGGTAAAGGTATTGAGGACATAGAAAAGGCGCTCCAACCGGCATTTTCCACAGATGCGGAACGCCTGGGTCTTGGTTTTGTCTTTATGCAGTCTTTTATGGAAAATTTTCGGGTTGAGTCAACAATGGGACGTGGCACCACGGTTATTATGAGTAAGAGCACAGGCAACAGTATGGCCCGGGCCAGTGAGGTAACATAGACCATAGGCAGTGAAACGCTATTGCTTGCCGGACCCATTTAGAAAATTTAGCAATTTTTTGAGTTACGGACAGGAGATGGATATATGAGCAGCAGGTTGGTTGATATGAACCTGCCCCGCTTTCCACTGTTGAAGGATAAAGAGATACGCGAATTGCTGATCAGGTCAAAAGCTGGTGACAGTTTTGCCCGGGATAGACTAGTTAACTGCAACTTGAAACTGGTGTTTAATATCGTGCGGCGTTTTCAGAACAGGGGCCACGAGCTGGAGGATTTATTTCAAATTGGTTGTATCGGCTTGATGAAAGCTATCGATAAATTTGATCTCAGTTATGAGGTCAAGTTTTCCACCTACGCCGTCCCGATGATCGTAGGTGAGATCAGAAGGTTTCTGAGAGATGACAGCCCGGTTAAAGTAAGCCGGTCTGTTAAGGAAACCGCCTATAAGATACAGCAGATAAGGGAGTTGTTGACAGCGCGTCTGGGCAGAGAGCCTTCGATCAGTGAAGTAGCGTCTGAACTGGGTTTGTCCAGGGAAGAAGTTGTAAACGCCATGGGAGCCATCCAGTCTCCAACCTCCATATATGAAACGCTGCACCAGGAGGACGGGGATCCGATCTACTTGCTTGATCAGCTAAAAGGTAAAGAAAATGGAGATGTGCTGTGGCTGGAAAAACTCTCTGTCAAGGAACTCTTAAATAACCTGCCGGAAAGGGACAGAAATATAATATCCTGGCGTTTTTTTGAGGATAAAACGCAGTCAGAGATCGCCAGCAGGCTCGGTTTGTCACAGGTTCAGGTCTCCCGTCTGGAAAGGCAGGCCTTAAAAAAGCTGAAAGATTTGCTTGGCGGCAGTGCTTAAACTTGCAAATTGACATGGATCGGCAGATCCTTTTTTTGTTTATTCCGTATGTACTGTTTGCATAAAAAACATTTATTTACACATAATACAAATTGCTAAAAAATAAAAAGGGGGGTAAAAGCTGTGTATGTTAAAGTATCCGAAATGGTGGGAGGCTCGGCTGACAGTTGGAAGGGAGCCGTCCAATCAGCCATAACAGAGGCTTCAAGAACAATGAATAATATTGTTGCCGTGGAAATAGTGAATTTCACAGCTAATGTTGAAGACGGTCGTCTGGTTGAGTATAAGGCAAATGTTAAAATAGCCCACACTGAGTAACACATCGGGACACCTGCAGGTGTCCTTTTTGTATAACGCTGTATAAACAG
>JAQVLS010000067.1 GCA_028704035.1 Desulfotomaculaceae bacterium
GGGTTTGCAGGTTATATCCCCGGTCAAATCATTCAGCTGCTGCACCAGTTTTTTCTCGTTATATATGGCAGCAGTCTGCATTGAAAGACCTTTCTTTTCAATTTGTTTTCTTTCCTGCCAGCGCTTAAGCGGCGAGCCCTCTTTCCCCACCTTGAGCGCTTTCGTTATCACAGCTTCCTTGTCCAGTTCAAAGCCCAATTCATTTAACAGGGGCGCGGCGCTCCAGTTTTGATAGCGCAGGACTACCCTTTTCGCGCGCAGATCCTTTTCTATTTCTGAAAGCCTGGCCAGTCCTTCTTCATTGTTTAATCCGCCCAGGTCTTTACCCATGAACTCAACACCGGGACAGATCTTCTCTGCGGGCGCCGCAAAAAACCCCGAGCTTAACATTGCCAGCGGCAGGATAATAATAATTGCAGCAATAATAATTATAGCCAGGCTGGAGGCTTTAACCCGCATTTATTCACACCCTTTAATCGCGAAAAAAGCCGGCCTGTAGGTAACTACAACCAGCTAATTGCCCTTTTTTACTTATTTATCTTCATCATCATTTTCGATCAAATCCTCGTAGGCGCATGCAACTTTTTCCCATTCCTCGTCATCTTCGATATCCACCAGTAAATCATTGCCTTCTTCGTCCTTGGCTAATTTTAATATAATGGCTTCATTATCTGCCTCATCGGCCGGCAGTAATATCGCATATTCGGCTTCGTCCACCTCAATAACTTCGATCAGTGTAAAGTCGTGCTCTTCTCCTTCTTCGTCTACCAGCGTTACAATTTCATCAGGTTCAGTCAATTTGATCCCCTCTTCTCGTGTTTATTGAAAAAATTCTATCTAAAAAAAGTTATCCTGTCAAGCTATTAACTTATATTAGCGCTTCGGCCTGGCGTCCAGATAGTTTTGCAGGATCAAAACGGCTGCCATTTTGTCAATGACCTGCCGCCGCCTGGCCCTTTTTATGTCCGCTTTAATCAGCAGCCTTTCCGCCTGGACCGTTGTCAGCCTTTCGTCCCATAGTTCCACAGGCAGGCCCAGCGCGCCGGCCAGCCGGCCTGCGAAGGCGCGGGCTTTTTCTGCACGCGGCCCCGCACTGCCGTCCATGTTCAGCGGCAGGCCTACCACAACCTTTTCCACCTCATGCTCTTCCGCTATCTCCCTGATCCGCCTGATATTACTTTTGGCGCCGCCGGCGCCGGCGATCACGGCTAGGCCCTGCGCTGTCCAACCCAGCGGGTCGGATAGTGCCACGCCTATTCTTTTGTCTCCCAGATCCAATCCCAGTACGCGCATGTTAGGTCACCTTAATAACAAATTTGCCTGGGGCGGCCTGCAGGCCGCTTACCCACAATTTTATAAAGCATAATTTCCTATACAGTAAAAAAGCCGGGAATGCAGGTTGCGCAGTAAATAAATCCATATCAGATCACCTTGATGCAGAAGTCGGGGCAGACAGCGCCGCAATAACCGCAGAGGACGCAAAGGTCTTTGTCCACCCTGGCCTTGCCGTCTATAATGGACAGCGCCCCGGCCCGGCATCTTTTTGTGCAAAGCCCGCAGCCGAGGCACCATTCATCAATATGAAGGTGCCTGGTCTGGCGCCTGACAGTCGATTTTAAATTTTCCGGTATTTCTTCCCCACTAAATAGCAGGGTATTATAGGCCACTTCATGTACTGTACTCATCCCTACCGCCACTGCGGATATTTCCGGAATGGAGAGCACAAAATCAAAAGCCTGCTCCGGCCGGTCGAGTAAATTACCGCCGCCCAAGGCTTTCATGGCATAGATCCCCTTGCCCGCGCCGGCGGCCGTCCTGATGGCAGCCAGCATATTTTCCCTGGTCCCATCCGCTATCCCTATTCCCGCATAATTGATCAGGGGGTGGATTACGTCGATTTCCGGCACTGCTGCGGCGGCCATTACCCCCGCCACATGGTGAGTGGATAAACCGGCGGCGCGGATCAGCCCTTTTTCCTTAGCCTGCAGGAGGTATTCATAGGCCTCCCAGTGGCCTTTAATGGTCAAGGCCGACTCCTGTTCATGGAGCATAAAAATGTCTATGTAATCCCTCCCCAACTCTGTGAGCGCTTTTTCCACGCTCTGCTGCATATCTTGCCGGGTGTAAGCGTAACATTTCGAACAAATCACCACATCGTGCGCAAATCCGCGCAGAGCCTCACGGATATAGGGATAAGTCCGGTAAAACTCGGCCGTGTCGATAAAGTTCACGCCGCTTTCCAGCGCTTTGCGGAGCACAGCGGCCCCTTCCCGCACAGGCAGGTTGGCCTGGAGAGGACCGATTGTCAGAGCGCCAAAGCAAAGACGGGAAACCAAAATGCCGGTCTGCCCGAGAAACCTGTACTGCAACTGAGCGACAACTCCTAGCTATAATTATTCCTGCTTGAGATAACTTTTAACCAGTTCTTCCAGTAATTCATCCCGTTCCAGCTGGCGGATCAGGTTCCTGGCGTCGCCGTGGCTGGTAATATAAGCCGGGTCCCCGGACAGCAGGTAGCCTACCAGCTGGTTGATCGGGTTATACCCTTTTTCAATGAGAGAGTTATAGACCTGGAGTAGAATGTCCCGGGCCTGTTTAACTTCATCGGCCTGCACCTTGAACATCATTGTCTTATCTGAAAAATCCGAAGGCATCTACCGAGAACCTCCTTTTTTTATCTATTCGACTTTTGCTAATAGCTTTCCTTTGCCAAAAAAGGTTTGTAGAAAGTATCACAACAGAAAGTGATGATTGAGAGGCCTGCCTGACTAATATATAATAACATAGTAATTCTATTAAGAAGGGTGTCGACCTGATAAATGATATTTCGCAAAGCAAAAATTACTGATGTTGAATCGATCCACGCTTTAATAACATATTACGCCGATAGGGGTTTGATGCTAGCCAGATCGCGTAACATGCTGTATGAAAACCTGCGCGAATTCACCGTCGCGGAAGACCGGGGAAAGGTGATCGGGGCCGGCTCACTGCATGTTACCTGGAAAGATCTGGCCGAGATCAGAGCCCTGGCTGTGGCGTCCGAATACACGAAAAAAGGAGTCGGACGCGGCCTAGTCGGCAAATTTATCGACGAAACGCGCGACCTGGCTATACCGCGGCTCTTTGTCCTGACTTACCAGGACGGCTTCTTTGCCAAATACGGTTTTAGAATAATAGAAAAAGATTCCCTGCCGCAAAAAGTTTGGAGGGAATGTGTTGACTGCCCAAAATTCCCCAATTGCGAGGAAATTGCCATGATTCTAGATATTGCATATAATCAATATGCTTAATTTTCTTTAATCTGTACCGCCACGACCTGGTAGACTTTTTCTATGGCTTCATTCAGGCGGGACGGGTCTTTGCCACCGGCCTGAGCCATTTCGGGCCGGCCGCCCCCGCCGCCGCCTACCACTGCGGCAATTTCTTTGATCAGTTTGCCGGCGTGCAGTCCGCTTTTCAGCAAATCTTTGGTGACCGCAGCCACAAGGCTCACTTTATCGCCGGTAGCACTGCCCAGTACGATTACCCCTGATTCGATCTTATCCCGCAGCAGGTCCACCATACCGCGCAGGCTGTCCATATCCGGCGCCGCAGCCTGCCCGGCCAGCACATTAATCCCTTTAACCTGTTTCACGTGGTCGATCAGGTCATGCACCTGGTATTTAGCCAGTCTGGCCTGGAGTGTTTCGTTCTCGGCTTCCAGTTCCCAGTTGCTCTCCAACAGGCCCTCCACCCGGCGGACGACTTCGTGCGGCGCTGCCTTTACCAGTCCGGCTATCTCAGCCAGCTGTTCTTCCCGGTCATGCACATATTGCAGGGCCGACCGGCCCGTAACCGCCTCTATCCGGCGTAGGCCGGAGCCCACGCTGCTTTCCGCCACCAGTTTAAATAAGCCGACTGCGGCCGTATTCTTCAGGTGAGTACCGCCGCAAAGCTCCAGACTGAAATCACCCATCTTGATCACTCTGACCCGCTCGCCGTATTTTTCACCGAAAAGAGCCGTCGCGCCCATCGCCCTGGCTTCGTCCACGGAGGTCTCAAAAGCGTCTATGGGCAAGTCGTTTAGAACGGAGTTATTTACTATTTCCTCAACTTGTTTCAATTCATCAGCGGCTATCGCCGAGTAATGCGTGAAATCGAAGCGCAGCCGGCCTGGTTCCACCAGCGAACCGGCCTGGTTGACATGATCGCCCAGGACCATTTTCAGGGCCCTGTGCAGCAGGTGGGTAGCCGAGTGATTGCGGCAGACCGCCGTCCGCCTGGTGGCGTCCACCTCTACCGACACCTGATCGTGCTCGCGCAATTCGCCTTTTTTGACCCTGCCGCAGTGCACGATCAGATTCTCCACCGGCCTGGTTACTTCGTATATCTCTACCTCCAAAGCAGGAGCGGTCAGGCGCCCGTGGTCGCCCACCTGTCCGCCTGACTCGGCGTAGCAGGGTGTGACGTCCAGGATGAATTCAATTTGTTCCCCGGCCTGGGCCGATTTTACCCTCTCCCCGTCTTTCAGAATCCCCGGCACGGCGGCCTTAGCCGCCAGGGTATTGTAGCCGACAAAATTAGTCTCGCCTATTTCTTCACGCAGTTGTTTGTAAAGGTTACCTTGCTCCGATATATAATCGGTTTCCTGCCTGGCGCTGCGCGCCCGCTGACGCTGGCCCTCCATAGCCTGGCTGAAACCGTCCGTATCCACTGAAAAGCCCTGCTCTCCCGCCATTTCCTGCGTCAGTTCCAGGGGAAAACCGTAAGTATCATAAAGTTTAAAAGCGTGCGCGCCTGGTATCACGGCACTGCCCTGCTTTTTTGCTTCGTCCATCAGCCGGCTCAGCATCTCCGTACCCTGAGCCAGCGTTTCTGAAAAACGCCTCTCTTCGTTGCGGATGACGCTGAGCACGTGGTTCTGCCGTTCGGCCAGTTCTGGGTAGGCTCCGGCCATCTGGCGCACGACTGCCCCGCTCACCTTGTAGAGAAAGAGCTCCTGAATGCCGAGCAGCCGGCCAAAACGCGCCGCCCGCCGCAGCAGGCGCCGGATTACGTAACCCCTGCCTTCGTTGGACGGCAGCGCGCCGTCAGTGATGGCAAAGGTAATTGCCCGGCAGTGGTCCGCGATTACTTTTAAAGCGGTGTCGATCTGGTCTTCCCGTCCGTATACCAGGCCGAACAACCCGGCTGTATAGTCCATAATTTCCCTGAGCAGGTCGGTGTCAAAGTTTGAAGACACACCCTGGAGCACCGAGGCTACCCGCTCCAGACCAAATCCCGTATCAACGCCCTTGCTAGCCAGTGTTGTGTAATGGCCTTCTTCATCCCGGAAAAACTGGATAAACACTAAATTCCAGATTTCCAGGTAACGGTCGCATTCGCAGCCGACTGCGCAGCCGGGAGAGCCGCAGCCCCTTTCCTCGCCCATGTCCACATATATTTCCGAGCACGGGCCGCAGGGTCCCACGCCTATCTCCCAGAAGTTGGTATCCTTGCCCAGCCTGACAATCCGTTCGGCGGGCAGACCTACGACCTTGTGCCAGATGTCAAAAGCCTCGTCATCATCCAGGTAGATGGTGATCCACAGCTTGTCCGGCGGCAGGTGCAGGTGCCCGGTAACGTATTCCCAGGCCCAGGGAATGGCGCGTTCTTTAAAATAATCTCCAAATGAGAAGTTGCCGAGCATTTCAAAAAAGGTATGGTGCCGCGCGGTCCGTCCGACTGATTCAATATCCGGCGTGCGGATACATTTCTGGCAGGTGGTCACCCGGAGATAGTCCGGTTTGGCCGCGCCTGTAAAAAACGGCTTGAAAGGGACCATCCCTGCAGCCGTCCATAAGATACTTGGATCATTTACAGGTATGAGGGAAGCGCTGGGCAGTATTTTATGCCCCTTGCTTGCAAAAAACTGAAGGAAACTCTCTCTGATTTCATTACCCGTCATCAATTGTAAAACCAGCCTTTTTTTCTATATTTTCGCGTAATAATTATACAAAATGTTCCTGTAAAGGTCAAACAAATTAGAACGGTGCCAGGGGGACGGTATAAATAGATGCTAATTAAAAATATGCCTGAGTGCTGGGGGTTTGACCGAGCCCCGCAATTTTTAGCATCGAGTATGGCAAGGAAAATAATGGACAGAGTGGGGCGCACTCCCTGTACGTGAGCGTGCGGACAAACACATCTGATGAAGATAGAAGTTTTTTATCGAAAAATACCGTAAAGCCCCGGATTCATCCGTGGGGATATAAGGCACACCGGGCGAAAACCCGGTAACTTTTTATAAGACGAACAAACGTACTATAATTATACGGGTTTGTACTGTGTAATATAATTTCTGCAACTGTGCTAGATGGCAGTAGTCTACCAACCTAGACAGCTAATATGTTCTGGTCTGGGACGGGCTAATGGCATAGTCCTGAACTTGGGGTCATACTACGATACCAAAAATGGACTTCGGTTTCATCACCCAGGAATTTCCTACCTTTAGGTACGGGGAGTGTCAAGGTGTTAAAAGAGGTGGGAATGAGCCCCGACATTATTAAGGGACCAACCTGCGTTATGAGCCTGTAGGTCGCCGCAGGCAGATCTGTTTTAGAAAGGTGTCAACACTTAAGGCCTACAAGTTCCACAATGCATAGTTTCTTAACAGTGGAAAATGTGCTAAAAACCCGCGCCTACGTATTTTCAGCTAATCCGCGCGAAGAGCACAAGGGAAAATTCAGAACCAGGCGATGGTTTTCTGAAAAATAAAATTGACAATGACCCTGAGCACGGCCGCCACCGGTACGGCCAAAAGCATGCCGGCCAGCCCGTACAGCTCCCCTCCCGCCAGCAGGCTGAAAATCACGGCCAGCGGGTGCAGCCCTACTTTGTCGCCCAGGATTTTGGGAGAAATGATACTGCTTTCCAGCTGGTGGATAATCAGAAAGGCGGCGGCAACCTTCAGCGCCAGCCATTTTGATTTCAGCAGGGCCAGACAAACTGCGGGAACAGCGCCGATAATCGGGCCGAAATATGGGATCAGCTCAGTCAACCCAGCAAACAAGCCCAGCATCAGAGCAAAATCAACGCCCAGCAGCGCCATCACCACTGCGGTCATCCCCCCTACTATGGCGGCCACCAGTAAATATCCTTTAATAAAGCTGCCCAGCACCCGGTCGATTTCCCGGAAAAGGTCCACGGCCTCGTCCCGCCAGCCCGCCGGCAACAGGGAGAGGGATTTTACTCTAATTAATTCCAGGTCTCTAAGGATATAGAAGGACAAAACAGGGGCCAGCAATATTTTGAAGACGCTGCCTACCATCCCTACAATAGAGGCCAGGATATTTCTCACCTGCTCAAGGAGGATATCCTCCAGCCAGTGGAGTCTTTCATCAAAAACCTCCTTTAAACCGTCAGACATCCCCATATCGGAGTAGCGCTCCTGGATGGACAGAGTCAGCTCTTTGGCCTGCAGCGTATACTGCGGTATCGCGTCTACCAGGCTGTTCAATTGAGTAATAATCAGAGGGAAACCATACATGACAAAACCGGCCATGACCAGGAATAAAGCCAGGTAAGCCCAGAGAATGGCGGCAGCCCGTAGCGCGCATCTTTTGCTGATGGCGCCTACCAGCGGGTTAATCATGTAGGACAGCAGGACTGCCAGCGCAAACGAAAAAAACAACCCCCGCAACAGGTATAGTAAATAAACAACAGCTACCACCAGGGCTGCCAGT
>JAQVLS010000068.1 GCA_028704035.1 Desulfotomaculaceae bacterium
CTCTATGCAGGCTTAAGGGTGGGAGAGGTGTCCCGGATCCGGCGTGATGATGTGGAGATCAGCGAACGAAAGGGCCGGGTTGTTGTCAGGGTCGGAAAGGGAATGAAGCGCCGGGAGGTACCCCTGGGGGCGGAAGCCCGGGCTATGGTCCGCCCGTGGGTTTCGATAAAAGAATGGCTGTTCCCCGGCAGGTACAGCGGGCATCTGAGTACGCGGGCAGCCCAGGACGTGGTGAAAAAATATGCTTACCAAGCACGGCTGGAAGAAGTGACGCCGCACGTGTTGCGGCATACATTTGCCACCAGGCTGCTCCGGTCTGGGGTGGATATAGTTTTAGTGGCTGCGCTTTTAGGCCACGCCCGGCTTGACACTACAGCCCGTTATACCCGGCCGGGGTGGGTGGACTTGGAGAATGCGGTTGAGTGAAAGGTCAATTCCGGAATTTCTAGTCAATGAGGTCTTTTTTTGCAATCAAATTGCACAATTACATAAAGGAGGCGATCTAATTGTGGGAGCGCTTGCATGTGCAGGTCACGATGGAGCAGATGAAATGGTTGAGAGCAGAGGCCTTTACTCGGGGAAAAAGTATCGGGGAGATAATCCGAAACCTAATCGGCGCCGCGATGTCACGCCAGACCGACCAAAAAGGGAAAATTCCTGCTTTACCGGCTTCTCTGGAGCCGGTGGGAGAGTGAGGACAACGAGAGTTGGCACAAGATATACGACAGTATGTCACAGCTTATGAGTACGGACGGAATCCCCGGTGACCTGCTCCAGGAGGCAGGAGAGGCGTTGGGTGTGAATACAGCGGAATACCTGGATGTCTGAAAACGACCCCCGGAGCAATCCGGGGGTCGTTTTGCTATTCGTCGAAAATTTGTGGGAAGCCTTTTAAAAACGCTCACTTCCCACAAAGCTTAAAGCCTTGATAGTATTATATTCCATGTGAAATAATCAGCCCCGGGGAAACCCCGGGGCTTTTTTAATCCGGCCACAAATAATCAACACGTGGAATAATTGCAGGATAAGTTTACCCATTGGCCCGTCAGAAGAGGCGGGAGTGTGTGGGAATCGAATGGTTTTGAAGACCAGCGCAATGGCTTTTTACATAAATTATAGACCGTAGAACCTTGATATTGCTGGGTTTTTCATTTTTGGAATGGTACAACTTTTTCTGTTTTGCCAGATTTCTTGCCAGATCTGTCAGATACCAAACGGTTAAAAAGCATCTCCTGGAGGACTGTCGCAACGCCTTCCTGCATGCCTCGGGTAAGGTGAGAATACGTATGCGTTGATCGGTTCTTTCATAAGGCTTGGCACCCAGTTGTTCAGCAGACTGGCATAAAAGCACCTCGTTAAAGATCTTCTCCAACAGCTTTGCGACAGCGTCGTCCCGGCTGTTACCTAAAAAAAGTTCGTGTAATTCTTCTTTGGTTAGGGTAATATTAAACTGAGCCATGGATTCTTCCTCCTCGGTTTGATAGTTGTTCGCACTTATATTTTAACCGAGGAGATGAGTTTGTGGCTCATTCTCTTTTTACACAATTATATAGACTTAATCCAATTAATGATTTTGGTTTACTTTTAATTTATTAACTTCTCTCATAGATAATAAAAATCTTACATCATTAGGCATCGCTTTGTATGCTTTTAAAATTCCTTTTTTAACTAAATCTTTAACTTCATTTTTTGACAAACCGAGATAATCTGAAGCTTGCGTAATGGTGACGTAAATATCCTTTTTCATAAAGCATCACTCCCTAATTTGAATAATAATACCAAAATTTGCTTTGCAGTACAAGGATATTAGTGTTTCTAATGGGTCTGTAGGTTTACCTACAGACCCATTAGAAACACTAATATTCCTTGAAAGTTACAATAAAGTTATCCGGGGAGACCACAATCTTCTCAATATGTTTCTGTAGCCAGGTTTTCTTCACCATTATATCGCCAGCGGGAAACACATCGTAGTAATCCCCCATGCTATACCTGCGCATATCCTCTTCATTAACCCCTACTAATTCCTCTTCCAGTAGAGCGATTTCTTTAATAAGCGATT
Source organism: Desulfotomaculaceae bacterium (assembly GCA_028704035.1). Taxonomy (GTDB): domain Bacteria; phylum Bacillota; class Desulfotomaculia; order Desulfotomaculales; family Pelotomaculaceae; genus Syntrophopropionicum. The sequence continues at coordinate 2,060 of JAQVLS010000068.1, forward strand.
CTTCTTCAGTCAATACCCGGTTGCGCGCCCGGTCAAATTCTCTTTCTGTGATCCTCCGGTTTTCGAGTGCCTGCATCTGCATATCCAATTTATCCGGTATGGTAGCTAGTTTTCTTTTCTGCCCCTCAAGCTTTCTTTTTTTGTCCGATATAGCCTTAGGGTCATGCTGTTCTTTTTTGACGAGAGATAAAACCTCTTCCTTTGGACCTAGGAAATTTTCGATGTATTCCTGTACCTTTTTGTCAAGCTCCAGGCTCTCAATCTTGAAGCTTTGACACGTTCCCTTTTTGCAGTAATTTGTACACATATAGCGGAAATGGTCCAATGCCCGCCCCTTTGTTTTTGAGAAGTGACTTTTCCGGTTGGCACCGTGCATTTTTCCGCCACAAAGTCCACATCGGAGTATGCCTGAAAGGAGGTAGACGCGTGACCTGGCGGTGCCTCTGAATTCAGCCCTGAGCTTTATTCTTTCCTGTACAGCCTCAAAAATGTCTCTCGCGATAATCGGTTCATGTGTGTTTCTAACCACGACCCATTCTCCTTCTAGCCGGAGCAAGTCCCTTGTTCCACTGCGCTTTCTTACGTTCCAAACCGAGTCCCCAGCATAGGCTGGATTCTTTAGGATGCGCTTTATTTCGGCATATGCCCAGGAGCCTCCGTTCTTGGCGTGGGTATCTCTGTTCAGGTCAATTGCCACGGCCCTGATCCCATACTGTCGGTTTAGATACAAGTCAAAGATGCGCCTGACGATCCAGGCCTCGTCCTCGTTGATAGCCAGGTGTTTCTTCTTGAGGATATACCCATAAGGTGGCTTGGAATTCCATTCACCTTTCTGCGCCTTTGTGAGCATTGTCTCATGGACCTTACGGGAAAGCTGCTTCCGGAAGTAGTGAGCAAACACGGCCAGGATATGAAACTGCAGCTCCCACTTCTCATCGATGGAGCTGTCGATGTTGTCATGTATAGATACGAAGAATTTCCTTATACTGGCCACATCATTTACGATAAGCAAGGTGTCCATGAGGTTACGGGAAAGCCTGTCCAACTCGTGAACGACTAGAATATCAGCTTGTTCCAGGGCCTTAAGTGCATCCTTTAACCCCTTGCGCCTAGCTGTACCCTTGCCGCTCTCAACATCCTCATGCACTTTAAGGAGCCTCCACTGGCGCTGATGGCAGTATTCTTCGATGTGCTCCCTTTGGTGGGGGATGCTGAAGCGTTCCTCTTTGCCCTGCTCCTTGTCGGAAACGCGTATGTAGCCGATTGCCTTTAACATGATGTCACCTCATTCAGAACAATTGTTCCGGTTTAATGTATTATTCTGTTGACAATAGACCAATGGCCACGGATTGACTTCAGCAGGTACTCAGCATCCGCTTTTTCCGGAGTTAGACTGGTTACCAGAAAGGCGATATCCTTTTTGAGATTATTGCCATACAGGTCGGTAGTAGAACGGAACACTTTAATGAATTGAGCAGCATATAGGAAATTTGTTTGCCCCTCTTTTACATCTACTGCCTGGATTTTGCGTTTTTCAATACGGCCATGACCCTTATCTACCGTTACGTGTGGAGGGGGGGAAATGGCCCTGCTTTAGGCCATGGATGTCGACCTGCATTGATTCCAGGATTTTGATAATCTTTTCTTCAAAATTGGTCATAGTCATTTTCCTTTCGGTTTAGGGTTATCATTTAAAAAGCTTGCCAAGCATCCTGCCAGTTGCTTTACCAGTTACTCTTCTCGCCACCCTCTTGCCAACTGTGCCCCTTTTAACAGCATTCACATCTCCAAGAATCTTTGCGAGTCCATAAAGGATTCCTCTTGTCTGACTGATAGGATCTTTTTTTCTTGCCAACATTATCACTCTCCATTTGATTTAATAGGTGACATATACTGTTCTGTTTGTGTCGTCCCAACTTACGTTAGCGCCGAGAGATTCTGAGATAACCCTCACCGGTACCAGGATTCTGCCATTTTCATTTTCTGAAGGAACATCAAGATTAATCTGCTTGCCGTTAGCAAATGCATACCATTGTCCCACCGGATGGCTAAAATTAAAGTCTGCTTTATTGGCATTTACGGTTTCGGTCGCAGGATCCCATTCAACGGTGGCGCCCAGGGCTTCCATGATGGCCCGAAGCGGTACCAGTACTCTGTTGTTTGACATTGTCGGTTCTTGGTCACAATAAAGCTTTGTGCCGTTGACATATATGCTTATCGTCAGCGGCGCCGGAGGCGGTGAATAAGCCGGGGTTGTAGAGCTACCGCCACTTGAACTACTACCTCCCTTATGGCAGTGATATTCCCCATAGGAAAGACCCCATTTTTCACAATTGGTCCAACAAGTATGGCAGCCTTTGCTATCGGTCCGGCCTGGGTGGGCGAGGGCAAGTGGCACAAATATAAATAATGTCAGGGTTAAGAATATGGTTATTAGAGTTCTTTTCATTTGAATACATCCCCTCTTAATAAAAATACTAATTTTCATTTTGCTGAACCGGCAGACGCTGGAACAAATATTATTTGTGTCTCAAACAAGATAAATCTACTTACTTAACACCTCCTTATAATATCCCTCCATCTTACTATCTTCCAGGCATTACGTCCTTGCGCCTTAAATACCCAATCCTGTGTTCCATAAACCAGGGTTCCACGTCAAAGTGATCAGCCAACTCGTTAAGTGATATTGCTCCAATTGACTTAATTCGGCATATATCGACATTGCCTAACAAAACACAAGTTGCCCAGTCGAGGGCTTTTGTCTCGTCCTGGGCAACTATATGTTTGACCATGCTGCAATCTTCTCTTTGTAGAAAACTCTTTGAATGATACCTTATGTGACCGGGCCGGGGCGGAAATAGTATATGCCCAATCTCCTCGGCAAGAACGCATTTTAATTCTCTAGGCTTGTCCTTTAATGAATTATCAAGCATTATTAATTTTTTTGACGCATCAGCCATACCAAGAAGACCTGAGCATAGTTCTGTAAAGACGATTTTAATATCGAGCGCCTTTGCCCACACAAACAAGATGTCAGTGCTCATAGTTATTTATCGTCTCCTCCAGTATCTCCTTTCTTACCAAAAACACCGGAGCCTGGATTCTTTGGACCATGGGCTGCCGGATCTGCGCCTTTTGCTTTTGGTAGACCATATTTTTCCCTAGCTTTTCTTACTAATTTGAACATAGTATCATCGTCAAAATTATATTCGATATCAAGTTCCGCAAGGCGCAAAAGGGCATCAGCGAGGGTTTTAGCCTGGAACATAGAGGCAACACGATTTTCATTATCTTTTTCTGCATTAGCGCCAAGAGTGCCGAGTTCATGATCAGTACGACAAAGAAGATAGTCGGTTGTGACACCAAAGTAATCGGCAAGCCTTTCTAGGGTGGTTGTGTCCGGTATCCTCTGACCTGTTTCCCACATCGTAATAGCTTGACGAGAGACACCGATAGCGTCAGCTAGTTCTTTTTGGTATATCTTTGGATTAATTGATTCCCTTAACCGTTTCACTCGTTCACCGAAGGTCATAAACACACCCCTTTCATATAAATATAACACATACTGTGTCATATAAAAATAAATGACACAGCTAGTAAAACTTTTTCTGGAATTAGGTTGACATGACACGCGCGGTATCATATTATAAGCTTAATAGAGACACGCCCAGTGTCATGGAGGGGGTGGCAAGGTGAGAAAAGTATTAATTCAAAAAAGAAAAGGCGCTGGGTTTACGCAAGAAAGTATAGCGATACGCCTCAATATTTCCTTAAGTTTTTACAGAAAAATCGAGCAAGGAAGTAGAAACCCTGGGCTCGAACTGGCTCAAAATATCGCAAAACTACTTAGAACAACGGTTGAGGAAATTTTTTTTGAGTCCTCGGGACACGTTGAGTGTCCTGCCGCCACCGGCACCACCGGCAACTAACCTTATCTTACCTTATTTTTTGTTCCTGCTTTTTACTTTCTCAACAAAATCAATGGGGATACCTTTAACACAAAAGTATAGGAGTTTGCTCTTAATGGGCATCCGCCGGGAGGAGGTGAAACACATTAACAAGCTGTCCATAAACACCAACACTGTAGCCCACATCAAAGAAGATACTCGGCCCATTGGCAACGTCCACAACGATGCCGTTACCAAAGAAGACATGAAAGGCTCCCATAACTTTTTACTCCGGGATGGTACAATCGTTGACTCGCTTCCTCCGGAAGAAGAAAAAAAACTTAAACAGCGCATGAGAGAGTCTTATTATCCAACATTCTACCAACTTGTTCCTAAACAAAAGTTAGTCAATAAGGAAGATAAAGCTGGCTAATACCTTGCCCGGTTTTAATCATACGGCGGTATTACCATAATACCATCTTCTACCTAATTTAACAGGGGGTTGCAAAGTGATAAGACAGTATATTTTTATTACGGGAGGAGGTGAAACACATTAACAAGCTGTCCATAGACACCAACACTGTAGCCCACATCAAAGAAGATACTCGGCCCACGGTCAACGTCCATAACATCGAAAAAGACAAGTATTTGCCTGAACGCTCATTCATGGTTGTAACCTACAGCGGCAACAAATACGACACCGACAACAGCGTCAAACTATATCTGGACCATTCTTCAGCCAAGGCCCTCGCCGAGGGGATCATGGCAAAGCTTGATGAGATGAAGTACGACCAGTAATTCTAGGGTTATTGAGCAAAGGAGGATGGATTGAATGCCCATGCTTGGTTTGTCAAGAATGGATATAAAAGATGCTGACAACAAATTCACAAGAATAAAAAAGAAATATAAACAGCTGTTTGAAGCAGGAGTAAAAATCGACACGTATCAAAAATTGGAGTGTGCGGCCAGGCACTGGTTCAATTTTGGCTTTGTGTTAGGTAAAAAGTTAGCGGAGGTAACCAATGGAAACCACAATTCCAGCTAATGCGAAACCAATTACCGAATTTGAAATCGCTTATAACTCTGCAACAGATCAGGTTATTGAAAAAGGACCCCCGTTGTGTCCGCATTGTGGTGAGTGGAGCTATTACACGGACGCGGAGGCCGACAGGAATGGTGGCTATACTGTATGCCCATTCTGCGAAGGACTGATGTTCATGCGTGAATGCAAAACATGTGTTTGGTTTAAGGATTGGACAAAGGAGAAAACCATATTTGACGATTTCCGCCCGGAGTGGGGTACAGCATGTTTAAACCTTGACAGCGAAGATTGGGGAGAGCATCCCCACCCTGACCCATACGATACTTGCGAGTACCACATTATCACACGGGATCACAAACCAGACCCTGTATGGTCTATGCTTGTTGGGGCAATAGCGAAAGCTATAAAGGCGGGTGAGTAGGGCTGTGGGTGATATGGTAAGAGCTATACTTGAAGGTCGCAAGACAATGACGCGGCGAGTAATAAAACCTGCAAAAAGAAACCACAGAGGATTTAAGCAAGGCGACGGGTATGAGGATGCGACTTGCGCTTACGGGAACTGCAACCGCTATGCGTATAAAGCAGACAATAATGGATGTCCTGGCGGCAAGTGGCGTCCGTCAATCCATATGCCCCGCGAAGCTGCCCGCTTGTTCTTGACGTTGAAAAACGTCCGAGTG
>JAQVLS010000069.1 GCA_028704035.1 Desulfotomaculaceae bacterium
GGTGATTATTACAACTATGATTATGATTGCATTAGCCGTGACCACAAGATTATAAGAGAACATTTTAATTTTGGAAATTTTTCTGACCGGTTTAAAGGATTAAAGATTAACGCGAAAACATGTATCAAATGCGGTAAATGTGAAGAAACATGTCAATTAATTAATTTTAAAGCAGTATACCAAACTGAAGATGGATATGCAATTGATGTGGACAAATGCGATGTCTGCGGGAGCTGCTCGAAGATATGCCCTGTAAATGCAATAGAATCATATTATTAAAAGCATGACATGTGAATTGTAGAAGCCGGTGGCCACATTGATCTGAGCACTTCCGGCTATTTTATTTCCATTTTGGAACAAAAAATTCACATGTTGATGCTGTCAACAATCTGATAGAATTCTATAAGGAGATGCATTGAGGCTCTGCGTGTTATGGGTGAGCATAATTTAAATCACAGACAAAAAGCTGGAAAATACGTGATGATCAGTCCATTTTGAAGGAAATCAGACTGGGAGATAGGGTAGGATTAAATGAAAAAGTCGATTTGTACAATTATAGTCCTTATTTGCAGTGTTTTAATTATATCCGGATGTGCGCAGGATAAATCAAATGAACTTGTCGTCGGTATGGAGCTTGCGTACCCACCTTTTGAAACAAAGGACGAGTATGGCAATCCGGCCGGTGTAAGCGTTGATTTTGCAAAGGCTTTCGGCGAATATGCCGGCAGGCCGGTAAGGATTGAAAATATCAGCTGGGACGGGTTAATCCCCGCGCTGCAGACCGGCAAGGTCGATATGGTGGTTTCCTCCATGACCATAAAGGAAGAGAGGCTGGAAAAGGTAGACTTCTCCAAGCCCTACGCGAAATCTCTCCTGGCGCTGCTTGTAAACAGCAGGTCGGACGTCGGCAAGGCAGAGGACCTGGACCAGGCAGGGAAGGTAGTTGCTGTAAAGACTGGCTCAACCGGGCAGATCTATGCTGAGAAAAACCTGGCGAAGGCAAAAATCATACCGTTCCCGGACGAAAGTGCTTGTGTCACAGAGGTTTCACAGGGTAAAGCAGATGCGTTCATATATGACCAGCTAACTATTTACAGGAACAACAAGAAAAACCCGGATACCACAAAAGCTGTTTTCATACCCTTCCAGGGTGTTGAGTACTGGGGGGTGGGAGTAAAGAAAGGCAACCAGGAACTCCTGGATCAAATAAACGCATTTATTGATGAGTTCTATGCCCAAAACGGGTTTGATGCAATTACTGAAAAATACCTGAAAGAAGAAAAAGAAGCCTTTGACAGGAACGGCTTTGAGTGGTTCTTTTCAGATTTGCATAAATAAGAGGTAAAACATGCTAATGCGCAGGCTTTTTATCAGGGACAGCGAAAACGAAAAGGATTTGCTCCCAAAAGCTTTTAATATCATTATCGCAGTGGTCCTTTTCATGTTGTTCTTTCTTTTTTCGATCAAGCGCCTGGGAATGGAGTTTGATTTCAGCTTCCTGTGGTCCTTCCGGTACAGGCTGGCCCAGGGCTTTGCCGCAACCGTGGCCCTTAGCCTGGCTAGCCTGGCGGTGAGCCTGCTTCTTGGTTTTTTATCTGCTCTGGCGAATAATTCAAGGATCCTGGCCATTTCTTATTTTTCAAAAGTATATGTACAGTTTTTCAGGGGAACGCCGATGATCATGCAGGTTTACCTGTTTTTCTATATCATCGGCACTGCCTGGGGTGTGGACAACAGGTTTTGGGCCGGGGTTCTGATTCTTTCTATTTTTGAAGGAGCATATATTTCTGAAATAATAAGAGGAGGCATAGGTTCAATCGAATATACCCAGCTGGAGGCGGCCAAGGCGGTCGGCCTTAAAAGCGGGCAGACGTTGCGACTGATAGTCCTGCCGCAGATCATAAAGCGCACCCTGCCTTCCCTGGCCGGACAATTTGCGTCTATAATTAAGGATTCCTCGCTGCTGTCTCTGATCTCTGTTATTGAACTGACCCAGACCATCAGGGAAATCAGCGCTTCAAATTTTGCCATGTTTGAGTGCTACATCTTCCTGGGTCTTTTGTACTTGACACTTACTTTCCCAATATCAATGTATACAAGGTACTTGGAGAGCAGGTTCAGCTATGAGAATTGAACTTGCAGGTGTGTCTAAAACCTTTTCAGACAGGAACAAGGCGCTGGACGGTATTACTTACAGGGAAGATTTTAATGTCCTGGCCGTGATCGGGCCGTCGGGGGGAGGAAAGTCCACCCTGTTGAGAATCCTCGGGGGCCTCATCGCGCCGTCATCCGGGGAAGTGGCCTTTAATGGGAACAAAGTCTACTATGATGAAAAGCATTTAATCCGGTATCGCCGGGAAATCGGCTTTGTGTTCCAGGCCAAGGGCCTGTTTAACCACCTAACCGCCAGGCAGAATATCATTTTGCCGCTGGTAAATGTCCACGGGTACTCAAAAACCAGTGCGGAGTCAGTCGCGGACAATTTGCTTGACCGTTTTGGACTGTCCGGGGGCAGCCACAAGTTTCCCCATGAGCTCTCCGGCGGCCAGCAGCAGAGAGTGGCCATCGCCAGGGCTGTCGCCGTCAAACCAAAGCTGCTTTTGCTTGACGAACCGACAAGTGCCCTGGACCCGGAGCTCACCAATGAAGTCCTCGATTTAATCAATGAGCTTAGAAGTGATGGATTGAACATTATCCTTGTCACCCACGAGATGGGTTTCGCCAAAAAGGCCTGCGACAAGCTGATGTTTATTGTAAACGGCAGGCTGGCGGAGTGGGGAGACAGCGAAAAGCTGTTCACCAGACCTGGAACGGCGGAACTGGCCGGGTTTTTAAGCAAAGTACTGGAATGGAATGTTTAATAAATAATAAATAACGAACCAAGGGAGTCCATTCAGGCCCCTTGGTCCGTTATTTATTATCAGAATTACCCATAGCCCTAGAAGTAACCCCAACCAGTGTTCATGACAGCGATATGGCTCTTCCGATATCTGACTTTTATATTCCGTATTGGAACCTCATCTTTGCTACATGTTTGTAATGATCAGAATGCATCAATTTGGATGCTGCCGCTGCATCAAGCACAACCGAGATGCCTCCGCTGTGCAGTTGTATGGCCGATGCTGTAACCTGTGACGTAATCGGTCCTTCCAGACATTTGGCAACGATATCGGCTTTCTTGTAGCCATTTACAATCATTAGAACATTCTTTGCGTCCAGTATAGTTCCAACTCCCATTGAAATGGCGAAGTGTGGCATCTGATCGCGTTCGATATTTGCCTTTTTGTAGAAAGACTTATAGTTGTCATCCAAGGTCTGTTTTGTCAATGCCACTATTCTCGTTCTTGATCCAAGGGATGAACCAGGCTCATTGAAGCCCCAATGCCCATCGCCGCCAAGTCCCAAAAGCTGCAAATCAATGCCGCCGGCTTTCTTGATTTCTTCTTCATACCACATGCAAAACTTTTTCGGTTCTTTTGTTTGGGCATCGGGTATGTGGATATTTTCCCTTTTGATATTGATATGCTTGAATAGTTCCTCGTGCATGAACCTAGCATAGCTTTGATCCATATCATAGGTCTTTTCCATATCTATTCCTACGCCAAGGTATTCATCCAAATTAAACGTTCTGACCCGCGAAAAATCAAGGCCCTCTTCCCTGTGCATTCTGACCAACTCCTGATATGTGCCGATAGGGGTACTTCCTGTTGCCAGTCCAAGCACAAAGTCTGGCTTGGATTTGACATAACCTGCAATAATTTCAGCAGCATATTTGCTCATTTGTCTATAATTTTCTAGGATTACAATATTCATGTTTACTCCTCCAGGCTTCTACGATGTTGCTAAAAAGATTTAACCCGTTTATTGGTAAATGTGCAATTTGATTATACTATAAGTATTTTCAACCTTAATTGCAATAGGCGATGCACCACTTATCAAACGTTTTAAACCGGCCACTTTAAAATTGATATTTGGTGTCATTGGTGTCCGGTTAAGCCCTAAATATATCATCATCAGCCAGGTTTGGCACCTTTGCCCTGGGAAATAAGTGACGAATATTGTTGGTATTGTTCTTTAAAAAAGAAGGAATGAGTCGCTTTTTTTTGTGGAATTCTTCTCCAAACACTGCTCACGAGGAGGTTCCACATTGGCTCCAATTCCCGGAAAAATTAATCCGTACGAAATCGAAAATGTTCTAAACAAGATGTTTTCCCCGGAGTGGCTGAGAGCTTGAAAAAATGTAACTGCGCTGCCTTTTTTAAAAGGTCGGCGCAGTTTTTTATATAAAAAATTATGCTGTCCCTGAAATTATGGATAAGCTTCTTTTTAAACCAGACCACCATGTTTGCTGATTATTTCTGATACCTTTCCCTGTTTATCAGCAGGGGTCGATACTGTCAGCATAAATTTTTGGTCCTGGTCACTGCTTCCTCTGCGGGACTCACCTGACTCGTTAAAGACGTTTTCCGCTTGAATAGATTCACCTTTATCCCTGGTATATTCGGTCGGCTGGACCCGGGTTAAAATTATAGGGTTCTCATAATAAGGGTCACCGTCTGTTACATTTAAAAGGATGTCTACTTTAGGTGTACCCAATCCGGTATCCTGGATTGAATCCGCCGCGTCGCGCGCTGCCTTGCTGGCGGTGAAATATGCCACGGTTGTTTTATCATTTGTGTTGCTAATCATGAAAGCACCTCTTTTTGCTTAATTTTCACCGTGGCTGAAGATTTTATCCCGGTTTTTCTTAAAAATGCAGACCTATAAATCGGTGTAAGGTTTTGCATTGTATCTGGCCGCGATACTGTTGCATATAAGTAAATAATTCAAGCCTGACCCCAGCCGATCCATTGAATTTTTTCGCCCTTTCTTTTAGGGGCGGGCGGGTCCTGATCAGGATAACCGATGGTAACTACAGAAACGAGCTCCATATCCGTAATGCCCATCTCTTCATTAATTGCGTCTTCGGCGTGCTTGGGAGCAGTCAGCCAACAGGTGCCCAGGCCTTTTTCTTTGGCTAGCAGCAGGATGTTCTGGATGAGAGCAGATGCGCTCAGTGAATTGACAAAGCGGTCGTATTCAATTTTATACTTTTCCGACATGCTCATGTCCTTACTGAGATCATAGGTGTGTTTCGGCATATAGACCATCAGCAGCACCGGGGCGCCGCCGAGACCCTTGAAGAAATTCATGGTGATCTCCACAATTTTTTCCGGAAACAGTTTATCAAGTTTAGGTTTTAAAACCTGACTGGCCTGAATCATGCTTTTAAACAGTATTTCTTTTTTTTCACCTTTAACAACATAAATGTACCAGTTCTGCCTGTTCGTGCCCGACGGCGCCCACAGCGCGTCTTCCAGCAGTTCATTTAAAACCTCCCGGGGGATATCTTTGTCCTGATACTTACGTATGCTTCGGCGCCCTTTGATAATTTCACTTAGATTCACTTATGCCACCTCGTTTCAATTTTGTTCTTACATGTATATTCTAATAGAAAATACAGTCAAAAATCCAGAAAAGTGAGTCAAAATTTAAATATTCATTAATTATACATTGAACATTTTGTGCGTTTGTTGTTAAGATTAGGATAAATCAAATCTCAAGGGGCGAAAGGGAATATGAACAAACATTTAAATTTGCTTTACTACAGTGCTACCGATACAACAGCTCAAGTCGTCAAAGCAGTCGCCGACGGCATGAACAGCAGTGTGAGAGAAAATAATATTACATTGCCAAACGAAAGAGAACGGGATTTTGTTTTTGGTGAAGAGGATCTGGTTATTATAGGAGTACCTGTATATGGAGGGAGGGTTCCGGCATTTTTAGCGGAATACTTCACAAGAGTAAAAGGAAATAATACAGCTGCAGTTTTTGTGGTGGTATATGGGAACAGGAACTACGATGACGCCTTATTAGAGTTAAAAGATATATTTGAGAAAAAGGGTTTTATCGGTGTGGCCGGCGGAGCTTTTGTAGGGGAGCACTCATTTACTAATAAGGTCGGAACCGGAAAACCGGATCAAAAGGATTTGGAACTTGCCCGCAGGTTTGGAGCAGAAATAAAAGAAAAGTTATCAAAAATTAATAATAAAGATTTATCAAATCTGCCTGAGCTTTTTGTTAAGGGGAACTATCCTTATAAAGAAAGAAAACCTATGCCAGCCATGTTGCCGGAAACAGATGAGCTGTGTACAAACTGTGGATTATGTGCAGAGATTTGTCCAGTAGGAGCAATTGACTTTAATAACTATAGCAATGTTGATGTAAAATGTATAAGCTGTTGCAGCTGCATAAAAAAATGTCCTGCAGGGGCCAAATCTATTAATTCTGATCTATTGAAAAAAATTACGCAAGGATTAATCGCTAACTTTAGCACAGTTAAAAATGAACCGGAGCTCTATATTTAATCCAATCTGCTTCTGCAGCATTTGTCCCTTTCCGAATTGAAGGAAAGGGACTATCTATTACATCATAAATTCTAAAAAGCATTGTCTTTTTCCACATCGTTGGTTACCAGTTCCACATTGGTAAAATCTTTAATAATATCGTCTATTACTTTTACTTGTAATGTTTTTTTGTCTTTATTAAATTTAAATATCCCATTATTGAAATCTGTTCCGATCTCTTTGAAGAAGATGCCCTCATATAAAACATCTTTTGTATGTTTAAAAATTAGATGATGATCTGCACCTTCCTTCGCCAGGTAAGCGCGTACACCTTTTTCGTAATTGCTATCAGGATCTTTGAGATGGCGGGCTACTGAGATGATATGAATATCTACAAAGGGTATTTCTCGTATTAATGAATTAACAATGGACTCCTTTGTGATTTGTGCCCAGCGGCTATGGGGTGTATGGCCAATAATTATTTGGGTTATTCTTTTCTCCCGGGCAACTGCAGCAATAACTTTGTAGATGGGACGTTCTTCATTATCTTTTAGAATAAAGGCATCAGCATCGTTTTCTTCAGCCAATCGTTTCCATTTGGTAATATAATATGACTTTTCAGCATCCAATTCTTCAAATGGTTTTCGATCCACAGTCAAAATATAGAGGGGGCAGTCAAATACTTGCGCAATCTTACAGCCGCGTTGTATCAAACGTTCACCATTTGGCCCATAATAGACACAAACAAGGATACCTTCGTCCATACGTTTTTTATCTTTTGACATTTTTACCCTTCACCTCTAAATTGTATTGCGGATCGTTGGTTGATCCAAACGACCAGCGGACCATGTATGAATATTAACTTATGTAACCATTTTGAGTCAATCCTTTCAGATTGTTTATAAAATGATTTATAATAATATCATAAGCGTTTAATTTAAAAAGCAATTATTTGAAAGGAGGAGGATAGGTGTATTGCTTTTACCTTGCAAATGCTATTCCGTTTATATATGCCTTAGCAGTTCCGTTTCTATATAAAAGATTTAACCAAAAAATACATACGGGCTGGTTTGTTCTTTTTGTCCCTTTGCTAGTTTTCCTTCACCTTATATCTTATATTCCTGCTGTCGCCAATGGTAAGACAATATATTTAACTCTTCCCTGGATACCCTCCTATGATATTAATTTGACTGCAAATATAGATGGATTATCCCTTATATTCAGTCTGATCATTACGGGAATGGGCTTTCTTGTGATCTTGTA
>JAQVLS010000070.1 GCA_028704035.1 Desulfotomaculaceae bacterium
GAGGACTGGGCCGGCGCCTGGAAGAAATATTATAAGCCGGTACGCGTGGGGCGGCGGTTAGTAATCAAACCATCCTGGGAAGATTATCAGCCGCTGGCGGGCGATCTGATCATTGAAATGGATCCGGGTATGGCCTTTGGTAGCGGTACTCACGCTACAACAGCCCTGTGCCTGAGGCTGCTGGAGAAATATGTACGCCCGGGTAGCAGCGTGTACGATATCGGGACGGGCTCCGGCATACTGGCCATAGCGGCTGCCAGGCTCGAGGCGGGAAAGGTGCGGGCGGTGGACATAGATCCGGTAGCATGTAAGACGGCTGCGGAGAATGTCGCCGGAAATAATGCCGGCACAGTTGTCAGCGTACAGCAGGGTAACCTGGCGGAGCCTTTGCCGTACGGGGCCGATTTGATTGTGGCCAATATCATCGCGAATGTTATCGCCGGCTTTGCGCCGCATGCTGCGGCAGCCCTAAAACCCGGCGGAATATTTATTGCCTCCGGTATTATCCGGGAAAGGGCGGAGATGGTCCGCAAAGCCTTCGCCGCAGCCGGTCTGGCGATATGCGAGGAACAGGCGGACGGGCTGTGGATAGCCATTGCCGCCAATAAAGAAGGATAGTTTGGAAAAATAAAGGGAGGCGACGGATAAGTGCCTTTTGTTAATATCAAAATAACAAATGAAGGTGCTACCGCGGAACAAAAAGCCCGGCTTATTCAGGGTGTTACTAAACTTTTGGCGGATACGCTGGGCAAGAACCCGCAAACTACAGTTGTTGTGATTGAAGAAGTAGATACGGACAACTGGGGTATCGGGGGAGAGGCCGTGACCAAACGCCGGGCGCAGGGCAAGTAAGGGACAAACGTCCCCCGTTTTTTCGTAGAACCTGCTCATATCAAATGACAGCCTGGTCCACATTACCGGGCCGGACGTGATCCATATAACAAGAGTGCTGCGCATGGGCAGAGGCAGTACAGTTGCTCGGCGTCAGCCGGGTAATACCGCTGATCTGCCGGCGCAGCGTGGTTAAACTCAGTTTCATTGAAAGATGTGCTGGATAAAAACAATACGGATGAGGAAATATATGTTAGGTCCTCTGCCGGTGGGGAGATCTCGGAGGGGAAATTAATGACAAAGAAGAGGGTGGCGGTATACACCCTGGGGTGTAAGGTTAACCAGTATGAGTCCTCCTCGCTGGCCTGGCTTTTTCAGGAGCGGGGCTATCGGGTTGTGGACTTTGCCGAAGAAGCCGATGTATACATAGTCAATACCTGTACCGTTACCCACCTGGGGGATCGTAAGTCACGGCAGCTAATCCGCCGCGCCGCGAAGGCCAATCCCCATGCCTTTGTCGCGGTAACGGGCTGTTATGCCCAGGTTTCTCCGGGTGAAATCATGAAAATACCGGGAGTGGACCTGGTAGTCGGCACCAGGGATAAGGCCGCCCTGGTGGACCTCGTGGAGCGGGCGGTTAATGAGCGTACCCCTGTGAACGCCGTCAGCGCATATGTGGACGGAGACCAATTTGAGGAGATGTCTGTACAGTCTATCCAGGACCGGGTACGGGCATTTTTAAAAATACAGGACGGCTGCAGTAATTATTGCACTTACTGTATCGTGCCTTATGCCAGGGGCCCGCTGCGCAGCAGGCAGCCGGACCGGACAATTGACGCCGCCCGGCATATGGTGGCCGCCGGCTATAAAGAAATTGTACTAACCGGCATCTGTATCGGCGCATACGGTAGCGGACTGGAGCAAGATATCACCCTGGCCGGCCTCATGCAAAGTTTGCTTGAGATACCGGGGTTGCAGAGGCTGCGTCTGAGTTCTATCGAGCCGCATGATATAACCCTGGAGCTGGTAGAAGTGATGTCAAGTTCAGAAATTTTCTGCCGGCACCTGCATTTGCCGCTGCAGAGCGGCAGTGAAGAAATCCTCCGGAGAATGGGCAGAAGGTATACGGCCTGGGAATATCTTCGGCTGGTGGATGTTCTAAGAGAGAATATGCCGGGACTTGGTTTGACTACGGACGTGATGGTGGGATTTCCGGGCGAAAGTGAAGAATATTTTCAGAACACCTTTGATTTGGTAAATAGAATCGGCTTCAGCGGGCTGCATGTTTTTAAATATTCACCCCGCCGGGAGACTCCTGCCGCCGGCTATGACCGGCAGGTCGGGCCGGCGTTGAAAGATGAGCGCAGCCGCAAACTAATCCGGCTGGGCAAGAAATTAGCGGCCCAATTCGCCTCGTCCCATCTCGGCCGGAATTTAAGCGTTCTGGTGGAACAGCCTGCGCCGGGCGCCGATGGTTTTTTAGAAGGGCATACTGATAACTATATCAAGGTTGTGTTTCCGGGGCAAGCCGCCCTGGTGGGACAGGTCGTCCCGGTGCAGACGGAAAAACTGCAGGAGACAATCTTAGAAGGCAAAATTATTGGTCAACAGAATGAAGGATTTAATAGCGGATATGTTGAATAATGTCTGCAGGGCATATTATCTGAAGAAGGGGGTGGAAAAATGTCAGGTTGTATCTTTTGTGAAATTGCCAACAAGACAATAAACGCTGATATTGTATATGAAGACCAGCATTTAGTGGTTTTTAAGGATCTTAAACCGGTTGCTCCCGTCCACCTTCTGCTGATTCCGAAAAAACATTATTCTTCATTTCTGGATCTGAGTGAAGAAGACTTTGAAATATTAGGCCGGCTCAATGTAGCCGCCTTGCGTGTCGCCCGTGACTTGGGCTTTGCTGAAAACGGCTTTCGCTTGGTGTGCAACTGCGGCTGGGACGGTGGACAGGTGGTGAACCACCTCCATTACCATTTGCTGGCCGGCAGGGAGCTGCAATGGCCGCCTGGTTAGTGGGACAGGTAAAATAACGACATTTGAGTCTCCGGTTGACTCTTTGCTTTGAGCTGTTGTATAATGTTTAGTGTTTGCTTATGGCGCTTTTTTAGACATAGATTTCTGTTATGGTTTTAGCGGAGGGAGGGATTATTGTGGCGGAAGTAAAGGTTGGGAAAAATGAAACATTGGACAGTGCCCTCCGACGGTTCAAGCGTACCTGTCAAAAAGCTGGTGTTATGGCTGAAGCTAGAAAGCATTTACATTATGAAAAACCCAGCGTGCGGAGGAAGAAAAAATCTGAGGCGGCTAGAAAGCGCAAATTTCGCTGATTGACAAAAAATAATGCTTGGCTTAGGCCAGGCATTTTTAATTTTCATATAGACAGTAGCATGTGGATACATTGGGAAATAATAGTAATTTATACCCCTTCGCCGGCATAAAATTTTGGCAGGAGGGGATTTTTTTATGGTTTTACGTGATTTCAGTCAGAAAGTAAAAAAACAGTTTGCCGATTTTCTTGAACTGCCGGGCGATGTAATGCTTGACCTACCCAAAATAACCATGTTTGGCGATCTTAAGCTGTACATAGAAAACCACCGCGGCATTCTTGAGTATAGTACGTCAGAGGTAAGGATCGGCGTGCGGGATGGGGAAGTGGTTGTCGTCGGGGAAGGCCTGCTGCTTCGCAATGTGCTTCCCGATGAAATCTGCGTGGAGGGGAAAATCAAAACTCTCAGTTTCTCTTATTAATAAAACGAGGTGTTTAATATGCTTTTATTCAAAATAATGTCCTGCCTACAGGGTTACCTGGTTATTCAGGTGATGGGAGACGCCCCCGAAAAATTTGTAAATATGGCTGCCAGCAGGGGAATCTATCTCTGGGATGTGGAACAGCTGAGCAACGGGACAGTGATGATCAAGGTGTACCTGAAGAATGTTAATGCCTTACGCCATATTGCCAGGCGCACACGCTGCAGGTTCCGTATCCGGCAACGTTCCGGACTGCCTTTTTATGTAGCCGTACTGCGCAGAAGAAAAGCGCTGGCGCTGGGGGCCTTTTTGTCTCTCATAATCCTTTATTTCTTGACCTCATTTATATGGATTATTGAAATCAAGGGGAACGAAAAACTGGATTCATACGATGTTTTACGGGCGGCAGAGCAAGCAGGATTGCGCAGGGGCGCGTTTAAATGGAATATTAATCCCGGCGCCGTAGAGGACGGAATCGTCGAACAGCTGCCCCTGTTGTCGTGGTCAGGTGTCTATATCAAGGGCACAAAGGCTACCATTGAGGTGGCTGAACGCATATTGCCGGAAGAGGAGGACCACCAGCCCGCTCATATAGTGGCCAAAAAAACGGGAGTGATCAAAGAGGTGCTGGTATTAAACGGTCGCCAGGCGGTAAAGGAAGGGGATACTGTTTCCGCCGGACAGGTACTCATATCCGGGGAGATACTTCCTGTAGAGGAAGAACCGCCGCCGGGCGTAGATGGTGAAAAACCAGCTGAAAATATGGAACCCGTGCGTTATGTGCATGCTATGGGCTTCGCCCGGGCCAGGGTCTGGTACGAGGGGTACAGTGAGGTCAGCCTGGTGGAAACCGGACAGCGGCCGACCGGCAAGCAAAAAACCTGTGTCAGTATTAAATTCAAAAGTAAGGAAATAATTTTATCTGGAAACCAAAATCAAAATGAACCATTTGAAACGTATGAGACCAGGACTCTTGTCAACAAGGCGCCGCAATGGAGGAATATTGATCTGCCTGTCGAACTTATAACTGTTAAATATTTCGAATTGGCTGATTACAGGGAAGAACGCAGCCGGCTCGTGGCCCGCAGGGCTGCCGAGGCACAGGCCCATGCTCTGGCTGCGGAAAGCATGCCGGATGACGCCGCAATACAGGAACGCTGGGTGGAGGAAGTCGAAACGGGCGATTCGGATAAACTGGTAAGGGTCAGGGTGGTAATTGAAACCGTTGAGGATATTGGTGAGGAAGCGCCCTTTAATGGCGCGCCCAATACCTGAGTTATTAGATCGCTTAAATATTAAGGGGGATAAACTGATATTGGTGGAAAATCATGAGGCGAGGGTTGAACTGGATGATATAGGCGTTGCGGCCGCAGTATTCGGCAGAAATGACGGGCACCTGGCCCTTATCGAAAAAACCCTTGGCGTCAGGTTTGTGGCCAGAGGCCAGGAACTGATTATCACCGGCGAACGGGAGAAGGTGGAACAGGCTGTTGAAGTGCTGAGCCAGCTTCAAAAGTATTACCGCGCAGGGAACTCCCTAACAGCGCACGAGATTAGTTACGCGCTCAGGGCCGTGCAGAGCGGGGTTAAAGATTCGCTGGAGAGTCTGGCGGCGGAGGTCGTTATGATTACTTCCCGCAGTAAACAAATAAAGTTGAAAACCAAAGGACAGCAAAAATATATTAACGCGATCAAAAAAAATGATGTGGTTTTTGCCATCGGGCCGGCCGGTACGGGAAAAACATACCTGGCCGTGGCTATGGCGATAAAATCCTTGCGCAGCAAGGATGTCAGCCGCCTGGTACTGACCCGCCCGGCGGTGGAAGCCGGGGAGAAGCTGGGCTTTTTGCCCGGTGATTTGCAGGAGAAGATAGACCCTTATTTGCGGCCGTTGTACGACAGCCTCTATGATATTCTGGGCTTGGAAAACACGCAAAAATACCTGGAAAAAAACATAATTGAGATCGCCCCCCTGGCTTATATGCGGGGCAGGACACTGGAAGACTCTTTTATTATCTTGGACGAAGCGCAGAATACCACCCCGGAACAAATGAAAATGTTTCTGACCAGGCTGGGGTTCGACTCGAAGGCCATTATCACTGGTGATATCACCCAGATTGATCTGCCCAAGGGTCAGATGTCGGGACTTGTTAACGCGCTGTCGGTTTTAAAAGATGTGGCGGGACTGGGTATCCACACCATGACCGGGGAGGATATTGTCAGGCACCCGCTGGTGGAAGAAATTATAAAAGCCTACGAGAAAATGAAATAATATTTAATTTGCGGGCGACTTTAGGAGTGTTGGACCAATGCCTGTTTATAGCTGGCTAAAGAATAAACTAACAGCCGTCCTGTCTTTTTTGATCAAGCAGCGCAAAGTGCGGCGGGGCAGTGCGGCAGTTTTGTTTTTGGTGCTGTTTACGATGATCATGGCTTTTGATTTCGTGCCCGAAAAAGTTGATCTGGTAGTTGGTCAGGTTTCACCGAAAACATATAAGGCCCAGAAAGACCTTGTTTTTGAGTATGAAGGCAAAACTGCGGAAATGCGGCGTATAGCTGCGGAAAAAGCTGAAAAGATATATGCCAAGGACCCGCAGGTAATCGTAGCGGTACAAAAAGATATTGCAGATCTATTCACCAGAGTAAGCGAAATCCAAGGGGACGCCGGCCTGGACACAGCGGCTAAAATTTCCGGGCTTAAATCGGCGTTGCCTTTTGTATTGCCGGAAGAAGATATTGCCGGACTTGCCAATCGTCAGGCGCAAGAAACACAAGCGGTAGAAAACTCCCTGAACGGCCTGGTAGGAGGGATCATGCTGGCCGGGGACGGAATCATACAGGACCGGCTGGAAGAGGCAAAGGGCGCCTTGTATAACCAGATCGGCGCTCTTAACTTGGCGAGTCCTTATGATCGTTTTTCCAAAGGGACAGTGGGACGGTTTTTGCGTCCCAATACTTTCATTAACTATGAAATGACCAAGCAGAAACGGGACGAGGCAATGGCTGCCGTGCCTCCCGCGATGATATCCGTCAAGGAAGGCGAGAAATTGATCGGGGAAGGTGAGATAATCACCGAAGGACATCTGGTCAAGCTGCAGTCGCTCGGTTTGGTTAGAGAAAAGCCTCAATTTGTGTCCATACTGGGTATTTCTCTGCTTGTGGCCATGCTGATGACAGCTACCCTGATCTATCTCTATCAGCAGAATCGCGAGATTTATAAGCATGCCGGCTATCTCTACCTGCTGGGAATGATTGTGCTGGTGGTGATGGGGGTGGGTAAGGCAATTATTGCTATTGATGTTGTCAAATGGCCCGAATTCAGCGCCCAGTTCGGCTATATGGCGCCGATCGCCGCAGCTGGGATGCTGATTACCTTACTGCTTGATTCCAGGCTGGCTGTGCTTGTGGTGGGGATATTAAGCCTTCTGTTGGGAGTAATGACCGGCAACCAGCTCCGTTTTGGCGTGGTTGGATTTATCGGCGGTATCAGTGGTGTCTACAGCGTTTCCAAACTCAGCCAGCGGAGCGACCTCGTGCGGGCCGGAATCTACACCAGCGGGGCTAATGTGGTGGCTATATTTATTGTGGGGCTTGTGAACGGCAGTCCTTTGACGCTGCTGCTCTCGACCAGTTTGGCCCTGGGCGTGATCAACGGTATTTTATCATCGATCCTGACCAACGGGTCTCTGCCGTTCCTGGAAAACACATTTCGCCTTACCTCGCCGGTTCGGCTGCTGGAGATATCAAACCCGAACAATGTCCTGTTAAAAAGGCTTCTTACCGAGGCCCCGGGAACTTACCACCACAGTATCATTGTCGGGAACCTGTCTGAAGCGGCCACCGACGCGCTGGGGGGCGATTCCCTTTTGGTCCGCGTGGGGGCATATTATCATGATATCGGTAAGTGCAAGAGACCGTATTTCTTTATTGAAAATCAGATGACCGCTGATAACCCGCATGATAAATTAACTCCTTCACTCAGTACACTAATCCTGACGTCA
>JAQVLS010000071.1 GCA_028704035.1 Desulfotomaculaceae bacterium
CGGTATCTTTAGTTTGCCCAGTATGGCCGGGTTCTGCGGGTCATGCAGGTCAAGCACGAAGAACGGGTCCACATTCTTGAATGTTACCATATAGGCGCGGTCTCCGGCGAACCGTACTGAATAGATCGTTTCGCCCGGCGCAATGCCTTCGATCTTGCCGATGATATTTAAACTGCTGTCCAGCACGTAGACATTGTTTTTGGGGGCGCGTTCATCCGAGCGCCAGGCTTCGCCCCGGGTCGTGGCGATCCGGAAATAACCGTTATGCTCATCCATCGAAAACTGGTTTAAGATGGTACCGGGCGCCTCCCCGCCGGCTTTATAAGTCAACCGCCCGCCGTCCATGCCGAACTTGTATATCTTTGTCTTGCCGATGTCGTAAGGCGGCCAGATTTCAGCCCTCATTAACGGTATGACCGGACCCCTGCCATAGCTGGTCACAGCAACGTACAGGTTATCAGTTGAAGCGTAAATATTCCGGCCTGATCCCAGGTAACTGGAAACAGAGGCCTTTTCATCCGGTCTGTCTAAATTCAAACCGGCGGCAATCAGGTAGCTCGGATCCGTAAAATCCGGAAAGCACTTGATATCAGGGTAGTCTATTTCTACAAAGCCGCCGCCCGCCGCCGTGTCCCGGTACATGGGTTTGGGTTCGTCGATTTCCCTGCCGGGATAATAG
The DNA here is from genome assembly GCA_028704035.1 of Desulfotomaculaceae bacterium. GTDB lineage: Bacteria > Bacillota > Desulfotomaculia > Desulfotomaculales > Pelotomaculaceae > Syntrophopropionicum. Next base: position 680 of record JAQVLS010000071.1, read on the forward strand.
TATATACTTTTATTGGCGATCAGGTATAACGAGCTGCCTGTTTTGCGGGAGGAAACATAGCTGCCGCCCAGTTCCAGCTCGCGCACCTGCTTGATATTTGATTTGTCCTCAATATTGTAGATAATCGCCTTTGCGTTATCTCCCCGGTAATGGTACGGCGGCATGATATCGGCCGCGATGCCTGTATTCATTTTATAGACCGGGGGATAATACCTGCGCGCGCTGCCTATAACCACCAGGTGTGTGTCGTCGACATAAATCTCTGCCGGTGAAAACTCTTTATCAGCGTAGTTCAGAGTGCTGACGACTGACATTTCCCCGGGCGGATAAGCTTTAGCGATAACGATCCTTTCCTTATTGACCTGGTAAATATAATTGCCGTCGGTTTTTACTATGTCTGCTTCATCGACGCCTGCAACCTGCACATTGGTCCGGGAGTAATCAGCATTGCTGTCGTCACCGGCCACTGCTTGGGGCGCTTCTGCCTGGGCTGAGTTTTTCTGGGTTGCTCGCAAAGGTACAGAATCCGTGTTCATGTCAAATCCTTCATTGTATCGGGAGGGCCCGTTTTCAAGCAGTTCTTTCAGGTTTTCATATGAACCAACGGAAGGTAATGCGGACTGCTGCGGCAATTTTCCCCGCGGCCCGATCAGGACGGATTGGGTTGCCTGGTCCCAGCCCACGGTATAGCCGAAGGCTTCCGCTATATACCTGGCCGGCAGGTAAGCGCGGTTGTCCTTCAGCGCCGGCGCCGCGTCCATAATTATAAGCCGGTCGTTTATGTACATATTGCTGCCGCCGATAGCGGCGGTCACGGTTACCTCGTCCAGGGTCAGTGTTACCGACTGCGCAGAGGCGCTCCAGATGATATTTTCTTCGGCCACACCCAGGGATACAGCAAGATAGCGCATAGGTACATAGGCGCGGTTGTTATCGATAAAAGTTTCGGCGTCCATCGTTTTGGCCATACCGTCGGCAGTATAAGTCTTTTGACCCGCTACGAAAATTGCGGTATGATTTGGCTCGGCGCATGCTCGCATATGGTTGAGCAAAAGACCGGTCACGGTTAATATAACAATACCGGTAACTATTATTTTCCTCATTTGTAAAAACATCTCCTTCCGTTTTATTTGTTAGACGAACGGCATATGAAGGCTGGTTCATTTTGTCATTATATATTTCTTTTTCAGTTTAAAAGACCTGTCTTTTATTTAATAAATAACTATAATATAATGCAGGCGTCTAAACACATTGAAAGAAAGGTTTTTAATTCTATGGAAAACAATGGCGTATCTACTTATCATATGGCCCGTTTTATTACAATTGCGATGGACCTGGCAGAAAGGATAGCCAGCGGAGAATATTACCAGGGACAAAAAATATCCGGCCGTTCTACCTTGGCCGCCCTTTACAACGTATCCCCGGAAACTATCAGGCGGGCGCTGTCGCTTTTACAGGAGTTCAGTGTGGTAAAAGTGCTGCCGGGAACCGGCGTGATTGTCAACTCGGTAAGTTCCGCCCAGGAGTATCTGGCCGAGTCCGGCCAGTATAGGGTCATCAAAGAAATGCAGGAGCGCCTGGCCAAGCTGGTGCTGGAGAGAAATAAAATTAATCTGAGTATCGAGCGCCTGACTTCGGAATTGTTGGATTACGTGTTAAGCATACTCTCGACCAAGCATAAAATCTGAATGCACGTCAGGCCGTCTCACGCCGCATGCCGTAAAACTATTGACATACGGCATGGCGAATCATATAATATCTTTAATGAAGCGACAAATTAATACCGAAACCTTCAGGGACGGGTGTAATTCCCTACCGGCGGTATGGTCTCAGGATTTTTTTCCAGCCTGAAGCCGAGCCCGCGAGCCCATACGGGCAGATCCGGTCTGACTCCGGAGCCGACAGTATAGTCTGGATGGAAGAAGGGGAGAGTTAGCCTTTTTTATTATAGGCTGGATTAGCTTTTTCTGATGCTGTGGACCCTGGGGTTTCGTACCCGGGGTTTTAATATTTTAAAAACCAAATAACTGACTTATATTAATTACAACGGTAATTAAAACATCAAAGCAGGAAGGCTGTTAATGGATAGAAGATATATGAAACTGGCCCTGGAACTGGCAGCCAGAGCCAGAGGCCGCACCAGCCCCAACCCTATGGTGGGAGCTGTAGTGGTCAAAGAAGGAAAAATAATTGGACAGGGTTATCACATGAAGGCCGGCACACCGCACGCCGAGATACACGCCTTAAATGAGGCGGGAGCGGCAGCCGCTGGAGCAACGCTGTATGTAACACTGGAGCCGTGCTGCCATTACGGGCGCACCGGCCCGTGTACCGGCGCGATCATAAACGCCGGTGTATCCAGGGTGGTAACCGCCATGTGGGACCCCAACCCGCTTGTTGCCGGGAAAGGCTTCAGGCTGCTCAGGTCAGCCGGTATAGAGGTAACTGCCGGTGTGCTGGAAGAAGAGGCCCTGGTGCTGAACGAGGTCTTTATCAAATACATTACTACCCGCCGGCCTTTTGTGGTTGCCAAAGCGGCCGTGAGCCTTGATGGAAAAATCGCCGCCCGCACCGGCAAATCAAAGTGGATCACGGGCGAGGAGGCGCGCGCCTACGGCAGGCGGCTCAGAAACTGGTACGATGCGATTATGGCCGGTATCGGCACAATATTGGCGGATGATCCCGCCCTTACAACCCGTCTGCCGGATGGAGGCGGGCGTGATCCGGTCCGTATCATCCTGGACAGCCGGGCCAGTATCCCGTCGGACGCCAGGGTATTGACCCAGGAGTCGGATGCTCCCACGATAATAGCGGTTACTGCTAAGGCGCCCCCGAATAAGCTGGAGGCGCTGCGTAAAAACGGTGTTGAAGCGCTGATTGTTAACGAAGGACCGCAGGTGGACCTGACTGAGCTGATGAGGCTTTTGGGGGAAAGGGGCATTACCTCCATTTTGCTCGAAGGAGGGGCAATGGTGCACGGCTCAGCTTTTTCCGCTCGGATAGTAGACAAGGTGGCCTGGTTTATTGCGCCGAAAATAATCGGCGGCCGTGACGCGCCCGGTCCGGTGGGCGGCATGGGGGCAGATAGTCCCGCAGACGCTGCCGTATTGGAGCGGGTTAAAGTGGGCCGCCTGGGTGCGGACCTTTTGGTGGAAGGATATTTAAAATACATGAAATGAACCTGATTGACTGTACAGGTTTTTTAATACGAGGGGGATAATTTTTTGTTTACCGGTATTGTTGAGGAACTAGGAGTTATTAAAGTTGTGCGGCGCGGCGCCGATTCGGCGCAGCTGCTTATTGAAGCGACCAGGGTTATCGAAGACAGCCGGGTGGGTGACAGCATTATGGTGAACGGTGTTTGTCTTACCGCGGTACACTTCGGCGAGCGTAATTTTACCGCGGACGTCATGGCGGAAACCCTGGATAAAAGCAATCTTGGCAAGTTGAAAACAGGCGACCGGGTGAACCTCGAACGCGCCCTGCGCCTGGGCGACAGGCTGGGCGGTCATATTGTCAGCGGCCATATCGACGGGGTAGGCACAATCGCCCGGCGCGAGAAGCATGATATAGCCACCCTCGTCAGTATAAGGGCGCCGGAAGCGGTGATGCGCTACATTATCAAGAAAGGTTCTGTGGCCATAGACGGGATTAGCCTCACTGTTGTAGATTTTGCTGCAGATATCTTCCAGGTGTCACTGATCCCTCATACGGCGCATGAAACCACACTAGGATTTAAAAAAACCGGGGATGACGTTAATCTTGAAGGTGATATTATTGGCAAATACATCGAAAGGATGATGATATTTCAAGGCAGCAAGGAGAATTCCGGGTTGAGCATGAGTTTCTTAACTGAACACGGTTTCCTGTAAATAAAATTAGGGGGCAGAATAATGAAATTCAACACAATTGAAGAAGCCGTAGAGGATATCAAAAGGGGCAGGATTATTGTCGCTGTCGATGACGAGGACCGTGAAAACGAGGGAGATCTAATCATGGCCGCTGAAATGGTGACCCCGGAAGCGATAAACTTTATGGCTATCCACGGGAGAGGCCTGATTTGCCTGCCTGTTACCGGTTTGCGCCTTGATGAACTGGAATTGCCTGCAATGGTAAACAACAACACCGATCCCCACGCTACCGCCTTTACCGTTTCCATAGACGCCGCGGATTGTACCACCGGTATCTCCGCGCACGAACGGGCTATGACGGTCAAGGCTGTCCTCGATCCCAACACAAAGCCGGCTGATTTGCGCCGTCCCGGCCATATATTCCCGCTGCGCGCCAAAGAGGGTGGGGTGCTGAGGCGCACGGGCCATACCGAGGCGACAGTTGATTTGGTTGAACTGGCAGGCCTTTATCCAGCGGGTATTTGCTGTGAAATTATGAAGGAAGACGGGACTATGGCTAGAGTGCCCGAACTCATGGAGTTCGTGAAGATTCATAATTTAAAAATCATCACCATCGCCGACCTGATCCAGTACAGGCGCTGCACCGAAAAACTGGTGCGGCGGGTCGAAGAAGCCAAGCTACCTACTGTACATGGCGAGTTCACAGCCGTGGCCTATGAGAGCATCCTGGACAGCAAGGGCCATATCGCTTTGGTTATGGGCGACCTGGGAAAAGCTGAAGCGCCGCTGGTACGGGTGCACTCAGAGTGCCTGACCGGTGATGTTTTCGGCTCAATACGCTGCGACTGCGGCGACCAGCTTGCCCACGCCTTGGAAATGATCGCAGAGGAAGGCGTGGGGGTTCTCCTGTATATGCGGCAGGAAGGACGGGGCATCGGGCTTTTAAATAAAATCAAGGCCTACCATCTCCAGGACAAAGGCAAGGACACGGTAGAGGCCAACCTGGCCCTGGGCTTTCCCGCAGACCTGAGGGACTACGGTCTGGGGGCGCAGATCCTGTCCGACCTGGGACTTAAGAAGATAAAATTGATCACTAACAACCCCCGCAAAATTGCCGGCCTGGAGGGTCATGGCCTCGAGGTTGTGGAAAGGGTACCTGTTGTTATCAGGCCGGGCGCCTGTAACCAGTTTTATCTTTCCACCAAACAGAAAAAACTTGGCCACCTGTTGAACATAGCCGCAGACCGGTAAAGATTAAAACAAATTGGGCGCATATTGCGAAACTTATTGTTAAAATTGAGACTTTGACTGGGGACACATCTCCATCCCAGGCATTCTTCTGTGGCCGGAGAAATGTCCCCAATAAAAAAAATTATTTTCACAAAGGAAGGGGATAGATCTATGCCTAGATTGTATGAAGGACATCTTTTGGGTCAGGGACTTAGGTTTGGAATTGTAGCAGGGCGGTTTAACGAATTTATCACCAACAAACTGCTGAGCGGCGCGCTGGATGCCCTCAACCGGCACGGAGTGCTGGACCAGGATATTGAAATGGCCTGGGTGCCGGGGGCTTTTGAAATACCGATAACAGCCGGCAAGCTGGCGGCAAAGAATAAATATGACGCGGTAATCTGCCTGGGCGCCGTTATCCGGGGCGCCACGCCTCACTTCGACTATGTCGCCGGCGAAGTGACCAAGGGTGTAGCTAAAGTTGGTTTGGAAAGCGGTACTCCCACCATATTCGGAGTGATCACGGCTGATACAATTGAACAGGCCATCGAGCGGGCCGGAACAAAAGCTGGCAATAAAGGCTGGGACGCCGCTGTCACGGCCATCGAAATGGCGAACCTGATGCGGGATATAGACCGGGAAGGGTCTTAAAATTAAAAACGGCTTAATCGCCGTTTTTTTTAGAGTAATCTATATTTATATTGCGCGCTGGACCCTGCCGCTCCTAAGACACCTGGTGCATACCAGCACCTTTCTCGGGGAGCCGTTGATGACAGCTTTTACCCGCTGCAGATTTGGCGCCCATGTTCTTTTGCTGCGGATGTGCGAGTGACTGAGTTTGATGCCGACTACGGTGCTCTTGCCGCAAATTACGCAATTTCTAGCCATGTATACACCTCCTTTAGATCACTTATCCATTCTACCAAAAAACATTTTTTGCCGCAAGGGCTGAATTGCTTGTAAATGCAAAATTCAATGCAAACGTTTTTATTTGAGGATAACATGAACAATAATTTATTAATGAAAAATGTCCAGAGCATAAAAACAGTAGGGCCGCGCCGGGCGGCATCCCTGCAGAGGATAGGCATATTTACAGTCGGGGATCTTTTGTATCACTTCCCCAGGCGCTATGAAGACCGCACCCGCCTGAGCCCGGCCGGGGCCTGCGCCCAGGGCGAGACTGCCACAGTGCGCGGCACGGTCCTGGCTGCGCAGGATTTAAGACCAAGACGGGGTCTGACTATAACCAAACTGGCTGTACACGACGGGTTTGCCGTTTTTTTTGCTGTGTGGTTTAACCAGCCCTTTATTAAGAAAAGCCTGACGCCGGGAAAAAAGATTTATATTACCGGCAAGGTGGACAAGAGCTACGGAACCACTCAGTTGACGGTGGAAGATTATGAAGTGGACGACGGCAGCGACAGCCTCAGTGCGGGACGCCTGGTCCCTATCTACCCTCTGACTGGACAGCTAAACCAGCGACAGCTGCGGGCGATGATTAAAACAGCGCTTACAGCATTAAACAACCAGATAAATGATTTTTTGCCTGGAGAAATAATAGAAAAATATAACTTGCCCCGGATGGAAATAGCTCTGTCCCAGGCCCATTATCCTGATGGGGAAAGAGAAGCGGCAGCGGCCAGAAAAAGGTTTATCTTTGAAGAGTTGTTTCTATTTCAGCTGGTCCTGGCGGTCAGGAAAAGGGATATAACCTGCAGTGAGAAAGCGTACCGGTATGTACCCGAGGGTGAGCTGCTGCGCTTATACCAAAAAAACCTGCCGTTTCAGCTGACTGCGGGCCAGCGCAAGGTCTGGGAAGA
>JAQVLS010000072.1 GCA_028704035.1 Desulfotomaculaceae bacterium
AGCACCAGTTCCAACTGCATCGGCGTATATAAAATCACTGGAGCGGCACCTCTTTCCGGTTCTTTTTCTGTTCCTCGATCAAGTTATTCAGTTTCTTAACAGCATCGCCTATACCGCCGACCTCATCAATCAGTCCTACCTCCACAGCTTCCCTGCCGATTAAGACCGTTCCAATATCCCTGGCCAGATCTCCGGTCCTGAACATCAATTCGCGGAACTTTCCTTCTGTAATCTTCGAGTGTTCTATGGTAAAACGAACCACCCGGTCCTGCATTTTGTCCAGGTATTCATAGGTCTGCGGCACGCCAATAACCAGTCCGTTGAGACGGATCGGGTGAATGGTCATGCTGGCCGTGTTGGCGATATAAGAATACTGCGTTCCCACGGCAATCGGCACGCCTATGGAGTGCCCCCCGCCCAGGACTACCGATACCGTCGGCTTAGACATGCCGGAGATCATTTCGGCTATGGCCAGGCCGGCCTCCACGTCCCCTCCTACAGTATTGAGGACAATCAAGATGCCCTCTATTTCGGGAGCCTGCTCAAGGGCTACCAGCTGCGGGATCATGTGTTCATACTTTGTGGTCTTATTCTGCGGCGGCAGCACCAGGTGGCCTTCAATTTGGCCGATGATAGTAAGGCAGTGAATATTACTTTTTATTTCCGGCATTGGCATTGAGCCTACTTCTTTCATTGCCTCCAGGGAACTTTTGGACTTGCCGGACACCCTGCGGTCGTGCCTGGGGTCCCGGTCGGGATCTTCGCTCCGGTCCGGGTGCCCACGCCGCTCAGGTCCCGGCTCAACGCCCGGTCCGGGCGGCGGGTCAGGGGTATAGGGGAAAACTCCTGGTTCAGGATTAAAACCCTGCTTCTTCATTAATTTCACTCCAGCATTGTTATTTTTCAGCACTCTTAGTATGCATTTATAATAAAAAAAATACACGGGCCATAACCCGTGTTTTTATTAAGCGTGAAAATGCTGTTTCCATGAATATTTTATTTCAACGAATCGAGGTAAAAAATTATATCACTGAAGTCATCATAACTCCTGGCGCCGATCCCGTTGTCCCGGCAGAACCGGTATAAATCTTTTTTGGCAAAAACAATATCGGCCTTTGTGGCGGGGCAGGTGTCAGAATAGCCGTCCCCAACATATATAACCGTATTCCCCTTGCCTTTCAGTTTTTCTACCAGCCTGGTTTTACAGGTCCCGCAGATACCGCATTGCGGATTTATACCGGGACATTCTATTTTAAAACCGCCGTCATAAACCATTCTGTTTGCATAATAGGGTACCTCAACCTGGTACTTTTCGAATACAGCTTCAATACAAAAATCATAACCATCGCTTAACACATAGACCTTGTGGTCCCGATTCCGGCATAATTCCAGGAATTCCATAAAGTACTCGTCTATTTCCATTGTGTCCAGCAGCCTTTTCAGATCGCTGAGGTCAGCCTGGAAAAGATTAAAGGTCATATTCGCGCACTGCTCCGTGGAGATCTCTTTCCTTTCCCAGCGTTCATCTATCTCACGCCAGCCTTCGCCCGCGAAAGCCTCGACCATGGCGGCGCAGGTGTCCTTTTTGGTTATGGTCCCGTCAAAGTCGACAAATAAAACTATACCCTTATTTTTCATGGCAATGTCTGCTTTCACAAGCTTTCTCCGCTTAAAACCTTATTCATACTGCGCACGGCACACATCTTACCGCACATGGTGCAGGTGCCCTCGTTTTCCGGTGTGGACTCAGACCTGTAACGCACTGCCTTCTCCGGGTCCATCGCCAGTTCAAACATCCTTGTCCAGTCCAGGTTACGCCTGGCCGCACTCATTTCTTCATCCCACCGCGCCGCTCCAGGCACACCCTTTGCAATGTCAGCGGCGTGGGCGGCAATGCGTGAAGCGATGATACCCTCTTTCATATCTTCCAGTGTAGGAAGCCGCAAATGTTCCGCCGGTGTGACATAACACAGGAAGTCTGCTCCATTGGCAGCCGCGATTGCGCCTCCGATCGCGCTCGTGATATGGTCATAGCCCGGTGCGACATCTGTTACAAGCGGCCCTAACACATAAAACGGCGCCCCGTGGCATAATTTCTTCTCTAAAAGTATATTAGGCACTATCTCGTTTAATGCCATGTGTCCGGGCCCTTCGATAATGACCTGGACATCCTTTTTCCAGGCTCTTTTTGTCAATTCCCCGAGGATAATCAATTCCTGTACCTGGGAAGCATCGGTGGCGTCCTTGATGCTGCCCGGCCGGCAGGCGTCGCCAAGGCTGACAGTAACGTCATACTCCCGGCAGATATCAAGAAGTTCATCATAATATTCAAAAAACGGGTTTTCCCGGTTATTCAGTTCCATCCAGGCGAAAAGCAGGGAGCCGCCCCTGGATACAATATTGGTCAGCCGCGGGTTCTTTTTGAACCTGGCAGCGGTTTCCCGGTTAATTCCCGCGTGAATGGTCATAAAGTCAACCCCGTCGCGTGCGTGTTTTTCAACCACTCCTAAAAATTCTTTTGCCGTTATTCTTTCCAGTTCTTTATCGTAGAACCCCACGGCATCATAGACCGGCACGGTGCCAATCGCGGCAGGTGACATTTCGACCAGCCTGCGCCTGAAGTCCTCGGTTTTACCATAGCAACTCAAATCCATTATGGCGTCAGCCTTCAACTCTACAGCCTTCCGCACCTTTTCCAGCTCGGTTTCAATATTGCAGCAATCTTTGGATATACCGAGATTTACATTGATCTTGGTCTTTAGGCCCTCTCCAATGCCGCATGGTTCAAGTGAACCATGTTTTTTATTGGCCGGAATTACTACTTTTCCCTCCGCTATAAGTCCCCGCAGTTTTTCAGGCTCTACCATTTCCCTGCGGGCTACCGTCTCCATTTCACCGGTAATAATGCCTCTTCGTGCCCCATCCATCTGAGTAGTGTAATTCAAAATCATACACCCTTCCATATAATATCTTTGGAATACCACACCCCTTTAGCATTCCAGGCGCTTTTCAGTTCTTTGGCCGCTGCTTCAATATCATCACTGGCCAAGATCGCGGATATGACGGAAATACCATCAATCCCTGATTTCTTTACTTCAGCTATATTGGCCATCCCGATCCCGCCTATACCCACGATAGGTATTGATACGCTTTCCTTTATTTTTTTCAACCCTGCCGTACCGATGGGTTCAATCCCGGTCACCTTGCTCCCGGTGTGGTATACCGGGCCAGCCCCGAGATAATCTGCGCCGTTTTTCTCCCCGTATACCGCCTCAGTCACATTTGAAACCGAATAGCCGAGTATTTTTCCCGGACCAAGCAGCTTTCTGGCGACCTCCAGAGGCAGGTCCTCCTGTCCTATATGCAGCCCCTCCGCGTCCACCGCGAGAGCGATATCCAGCCTGTCGTTGATTATCAGCGGCACACCGTACGAGTTGGCCAGCTTTTTCATCTCCAGTGCGATATTATAAAATTCACCGCTGCCCGCGTCCTTCTCCCTGAGCTGGAGGAGGGCCACACCGCCTTTAATCGCCTTTTCAACCGCTTGGTATAAACTTATGTCCCTGAGCATGCCCCGGCCCGTGACAAGATACAGGCTGTAGTCTACAAACATTCGATTCTCCCTCTTTTCATTATATCGTCTTCAGACAAATTATATATATGGTCAAAAAGCCTGGCCCTGAAAGTCCCCGGCAGGACTCTTCCCAGCGAGCCGGCCGCCGTTTCCCCGGCCAGGCTCATGGCCATGAGCGCGGCGGCGCTGGAAATAAACCGGTCATCACTGACACCGGCAGCGGCGGCGGCCAGAGCGCCGGCCATGCACCCGGCGCCGGTGATCATCGTCAGCATTTTTGTTCCGTTATAGACCAGGCAGGTCCTCTCGCCGTCAGTGATAATGTCAGTTTCCCCGGTGGCGGCCACAACTGTGCCGTACCGCCCGGCCAGCGCCCGGCAGGCTTCAACCGCCCCCTGCCCGTCATCTATGGAATCGACGCCCCTAACCTTCCCCGCATGCCCGGCGAGAAACTTGATCTCCCCGGTATTTCCTTTGATCACAGAAATTTTAGCCGCTTCGAGTAGCTCTTTTATAACATCTATTTTCCTGGGTATGGCCCCGCAGGCAACCGGGTCCAGCACGACCGGCTTGTTCAGGGATGAAGCCTTTCGGGCCGCAAGCACCGCCGCTTCTTTTTGTTCTTCATTGAGTGTGCCGATGTTGATATACAGAGCCGAGATCAGGCCAGCAAAATCAGCCACCTCCGATTTAGCTTCGCACATGGCGGGTGAGGCGCCGAAGCAGAGCAGGATATTGGCGCAGTCGTTTATGGTAACATAGTTGGTAATAGCCTGTACCAGCGGGGTTTTTTCCCTTACACAGCTTAATACATCAACAATCTTACTGAGCATATTTTTCCTCCCCCTTTAAAACAAAAGCTTTTTTAACATACCTGGAGACAGCATATGCCAGCAGCGTAACCGCCATGGACAGCACATGGTCGCTCCTATAAGCAGGTCCTGTCCGATAAAGACATATTATGACGCCGCCGCTGCCGCGGCTAGGCCGGTGAAATTGAACATATCGAGAGAATGGTTGTCCCTGTATAAAATAGTTCGCGATTACAACGGAGAAAACCGGCGCGAAAAGCAAGCCGATCATGTACAAGAAATTCTCATACTGTTCCATGGGGAAATACATGGCCAGCAGCATTCCCAGGACGTCGATGGGGTGTCCGATAAATATCACGAACAAACCCTGTTTCAGGCCGAGGGAAGCGATTAAACTGCCCGTCATAATTTCCGCCAGTGAGACGGACGCTCCAAACCAGAGGGTAAAAAAGCTGAAGCCTCCAATTTTTCTCGTTTCAGTCATTTAGCCAACCCGCCTTATGATATAAATTGTAAAAATGGTTGGTCGGCCCGACACCGCGGCCAAGTTCGAAGGAGTGTTCAATGGCGCCGTTTATATATTCTTTCGCCAGCCTGGCCGCCTCTGAGATCGGATATCCCCCGGCAAGCAGGGCCGCAATGGCTGATGAAAATGTACAGCCTGTGCCGTGGGTGTTCTTTGTCTCTATCCTTGCCCCCTTGAGATAATTAAAGTTTTTGCCGTTATAAACGACATCTATGGCGTCACCGGTCAGGTGACCACCCTTGACTATTACTTTCATACTGCCAAGCCCGTTTATTTTCACGGCTGCTTCCTCCATCTGCGCCAGGTTTTCAATTTTATCGCCGGTGATCAACTCCGCCTCGAACAGGTTCGGTGTCACCACTTCAGCCAGGGGAAACAGCACCTTAACCAGTTCGTCCTTGGCTTCTTCCCGCAGCAGGTAGTAGCCGCTTTTAGAAACCATGACCGGGTCAACGACGATGTTGGCCGCCCTGTTCTTTTTCAGGCACTCACCGATCACATCTATTATTTCTATGCTCGAAACCATCCCCACCTTGACCGCGTCAATTTTGATGTCTTCAAAAAGGCAGTTGATCTGGTCCTTGATGATATCGACGTCCAGTTCTCTAACATTAAAGACGCCCATAGTATTCTGCGCGGTGACGGCCGTGATTACGCTCATGCCGTAAGCACCCAGCGCGCTGAATGTTTTCAAATCCGCTTGTATGCCCGCACCGCCGCATGAATCGGAGCCCGCGATTGTTAACACTGTTTTCATATAACCCCCCCCGTCTTATGATAAATCTGCAGATCACCCCCCAAAAAAGAAATAGCCTTTTACCTGAACTGGTAAAAGGCTACAAACGCACCTAAAATACGGCCTTCTCTCCCTACGCTGGCATTACCCAGATCAGGTTCAATGGGTCAGAACTAATATTCTTTCTCAGCTGAATCACTTCAGCTCCCCATGGCATTTATTTTGTTGTTTTAACTTTATTAAATTTAAGATATCAGAAGACACTAGAGAATGCAAGTGAAATATGGCTGGTCAGTGATAAAGTCTTCATGTTATTGAACTTTTGACTATATTGTACGGTTTTTGCCGCATCCTGAGCCACTTGAAAGGCGACTTTCCTAGGTGCGTGCGATTTATGTCTATGATCAAAAAACAGATCAAAGGAAAATGCGGAATCATGGGGAAGTATATCTTGTAGATTTAAGAATTTATAGATTACAATGTATTATAAAGGGGTGGATTTTCCATGTTTATACGTGATTACATGTCAAGGGCGCCTATTACCATTAGCAAAGAAACCCCAGTCCTTAAAGCGCTGAGCATAATGAAAAAAAACAAGATCAGACAGCTGCCGGTTGTTTTGGAAGGAAAATTAATAGGACTAGTAACAGAAAAAGATCTGCTCAATGTATCACCGTCCTCGGCTACATCCCTGAGCATATTTGAGGTAAATTACCTACTGGCTAAAATAACGGTGGCCGAAGCCATGGTTAAAGATGTAATGACAGTTGCACCAGACACCACTATAGAAGAAACGGCGCTGCTGATGAGAGAACACAAAATCAACAGTGTTCCAGTTATTGAAGATAATGCTTTGGTTGGAATTATCACTGACAGTGACATTTTTGACGCCATGGTCAAGTTGTTCGGTTATGGCAAGCCAGGTATCAGGATGGTTATCGAGGCCAAAGACAGGGTGGGCCTGATAGCTGACATAACTAAGATTATCAAGGAGTTTGATATCACAATTCGGGCTATCGTTACAGTTGAAAAAGACGGCCAGAAAGCCGATGTGGTGCTTAGACTTGGTATTGTTGATCCAGCACCGCTGGTTGAAACACTGGAAAACAACGGATTCAAAGTTACTTACATCAGTTAATTGATGCAAACTTACTTAAAGATTTATAAGCTGCCGTTTACTATCATTAATAGCGTATTGTTATTATTTATCCACCGTTGCGGTGAGTCGGTACATTAAAGATGATCATCCATTGGCATACCTTGTTTCATGTTTCGGTTGTGTCTCAAGTTAATTAACCATTTACTGGACGCGGATCATAGGAGCCAAGTTGATTCAGTACCAGGGAGCCTTTGATATACCAAAAGCCGCTTTTACAGCGGCTTTTGGTTTTATCTTTGCTAGGCTTCCATAATAATTGGCAAGATCATGGGGCGTCTCCGGGTTTTTTCATAGAGATATTTCCCGGCCGCATCCCTTACCTGGGACTTGATGCTTGCCCATTCTGATATACCTTTTTTAGAGCACTTGTCCAGTGCGCTTTGAACCCTGGCTTTGGCTTCCTCCAATAGTACTTCCGACTCCCGCACGTAGACAAACCCCCTAGAGACAATATCCGGGCCGGCGATCACCTGCTTGCTTTCCCGGTCCATGGTTAATACTATAATCAAGATACCGTCCTGTGAAAGCAATTTGCGGTCTTTGAGTACAATATTGCCGACATCACCTACGCCGAGCCCATCAACCAAAACTTTCCCGGCTGCTACCCTGCCGTTGATACGTCCCGAACGGCGGCTGAATTCAAGTACCTGTCCATTTTCGGCTACAATAATATTTTGCGGCAGCACTCCGATGTCTTTCGCCAATTCGGCATGTTTGATCAGCATCCTATACT
>JAQVLS010000073.1 GCA_028704035.1 Desulfotomaculaceae bacterium
AATCCTGCTGCAGCCGGACCTGGGCACGGCATTGTCACTGGCCGGTATTGTGATTGTCATGGTTTTCGCCGCCGGCGCCCGCCCGACACACCTGGGAACCGTAGTTCTGGCAGGGCTTGCCGCTGTGATTCCCCTTATTGCATTGGAACCATACCGTTTCAAAAGGCTAATGGCTTTTTTGGACCCCTGGGCTGACCCACAGGATACCGGCTTTCACATTATCCAGGGTTTATACGCCATTGGTTCGGGCGGCCTGTTCGGGTTAGGCCTGGGCCAAAGCAAACAGAAATTCCTGTACCTGCCGGAAAACCACACAGATTTTATTTTTGCCATCATTGGTGAAGAACTTGGCTTTATTGGGGCTACCCTGGTGATTATGCTCTTTATACTGTTTATCTGGCGGGGACTGAAAATTGCTATTGCCTCACAAGACCCTTTTGCCAGCCTGTTGGCCACCGGCATTACCGCGTGGATCGGGTTGCAGGCCTTTATGAACATCGGTGTAGTAACTGGATCTCTGCCGGTTACAGGTATCCCCTTGCCGTTTATCAGCTTTGGCGGAACATCACTTTTATTTACTATGGCCGCGGTGGGGATACTACTAAATATCTCAAGATTTACCACGACACGGTAAGAAGGTAATTGTGCCCGTGCAGTGGAATAGTCGGTTATCGAGGAGTTGGATACTTTTGCGATTTATAGTAGCTGGTGGTGGGACAGGCGGGCATATTTATCCAGCTTTGGCTATTGCCGGGGGGCTGAAAGAAAGGTATCCCGGGGCCGAAATCCTTTATATGGGGACAGCGGTTGGCATGGAAGCGGATATCGTTCCCAAAGAGGGGTTTCCTTTCAGGGGCATTGACAGTGCCGGCCTGGAAAGAAGTCTTTCGCCGCGCAACCTGCTGGTAATATGGAAGGCCTGGCGGGGATTGCGCCAGTCCGGTAAAATTATCCGCTCCTGGCGCCCTGATGTGGTTATTGGCACGGGCGGTTATGTCTGCGGGCCGGTTATACTGGCGGCGGCTTGCAAGCGCATTCCAACTTTAATCCATGAGCAAAATGCCTTGCCGGGGATAACCAACAGAATTCTTTCCCGTTTCGCCGGCAGGATCGCGATTACTTTTGATGTTTCAACCAACTACTTCTCTCAGCAGGAAAAAGTAAGGCTGACAGGGCTGCCGGTCCGGCCTGAAATCCTGATTGCCGACAGGTCTGCAGGCTTAAGAAATCTGGGCTTTGCTGAAGGCCGTTTTTTCTTGCTTTCCTTTGGCGGCAGCCGCGGCGCCCGCACGATCAATAAGGCAATGATAGAGGTAATAAAGAAATTCGCGGATGACCCGCGCCTTAACATCCTACATGCCACCGGTACAACCGGATACCAGGAATTTATTGCGGATTGCGCTGCCAGTGGTATAGATCCGGCCCGGGTCAGGAATATCAGGGTGGCGCCTTATATCTATAACATGCGGGACGCGCTGGCTGCGGATCTTGTGATCAGCAGGGCCGGCGCCGCCACCCTGGCCGAGTTAACCGTTTGCGGGATTCCTTCGATATTAATCCCCTATCCTTATGCCGCTGAAAATCATCAGGAGTATAACGCCCGCGCCCTGGAAAAAGAGGGCGCTGCGCTAGTGGTGTTAGACAGGCAGTTAAACGGGTTGCTTTTGTGCGACAAAATAGAAGAACTGCTCGCCGACCGGGGAAAATTGGCCGCTATGTCTGCCGCCAGTAAAAAAATTGGCAGGAGAGGCGCTCTGGCGGATATAATGGATTGTGTGGACGAGCTGTTAAAGGGGCGCCGAAAACCAGCGGGATAAGTCTCAAGGAGGCGGATGTAACACCATTCTTGAGGTATGCATAGTATATTCTATAAATTTAAAAGATAAAGTTTCCTGATTATTCCTGATGCCGTTACAATAGGGAAATTATTTATTAAAAATTTCAGTTTGCTACCTTTATATACTCAGGGGAGGAGATGTGATCTTTGCAAAAAACGCGGGCTGTTCATTTTATAGGTATCGGCGGCTCTGGAATGAACGGCATAGCTATTATTTTGTTGGGGTTGGGTTACCGGGTCTCCGGTTCGGACCTAAAACCTTCAGCAGTAACCAATAGGCTGGAAGCACTGGGGGCAACATGCTATACAGGGCATTCCAGTGACAATCTAGGAGACGCTGAGCTAGTTGTGGCATCGACGGCAATCCCTGCAGACAATGTGGAACTAGTTGAAGCAAATATTAGAGGATTGCCGGTAGTCCACAGGGGTGAGATGCTCGCCTGGCTGATGAGCAGGCAAAAAGGGATTGCAGTGGCCGGAGCACACGGTAAGACTACTACCTCTTCCATGCTCGCTCTGGTGCTTGAAAAGAATGAAATCCAGCCCACCATAGTAATCGGAGGTGAATTGACGGAAATAGGCGGAAACGCCAAATTGGGCCGGGGAGAGTATATAGTAGCGGAAGCGGATGAGAGTGACGGTTCATTTCTAAAGCTGGCGCCTTTTATAGAGGTAATAACAAATATCGAAGACGAACATCTCGATTATTATAAAAACATGGAAAACATTTTGGCCGCCTTTCGTGAATTCCTGGCCAAGGTGCCTGAAAACGGGCTGGCGGTAGCCTGCCTCGACGATCCAAGACTGGAGGCCCTGCTGGCGGATTATAGCCGGCCGCATATAACTTATGCGCTGGAGAACCCCGAGGCGGATTATATACTGAAAAACATGCGGTTAAACGGCAAGGTTAGCGCCGGGGATGTTTATTGCCAGGGCTCATACATAGGAACTCTGCAATTAAAAGTTCACGGCCGGCATAACCTGTCAAACGCGCTGGCAGTTGTCGCCGTTGGGAGATATATAGGAATTGACTTTGATGGGATATCTTCTGCACTAGGAAATTTTACGGGAGCCGGGAGAAGGTTCCAGCTGACAGGTGAAGTAAACGGCATCAGAGTTATCGATGACTATGCCCACCATCCAACTGAAATAAAGGCGACACTAAGAGCCGCAGTGCAGTTAAAAACCGGCCGGGTGGCAGCGGTTTTTCAACCGCACCGGTATACCAGGACTGCTCTTTTGGGCGAACGTTTTGGCGAAGCGTTTAAAGATGCCGACATTATTATTGTCAGTGAGCTATACAGTGCCGGTGAACGTCCGATAGAAGGGATTTCTGCGCAAACCATCGTATCTGCTATTAAAAAGCATGATGGCCGTGAAGTTGTTTACCTGCCGACAAAAACGGAAATTTTAAATTTGCTGGTCCAGACAGTCAGTCCCGGCGATATGGTTTTAACTATGGGAGCTGGTGACATCTGGAGCGTAGGCGTAGATCTTGTTGACCGGCTAAAGGAGCGTCAAGATATTGGCTGACTCAACCATTTACCTTGAAATGCTTAAAAACCTGCCAGGGCGGGTGCGCATCAGTGAGTCCATGAAAAAGCATACCAGTTGGCGTATCGGGGGACCGGCGGACATTTTTGTGGAACCTGCCAACCGTGAAGAACTGCGGTTGGCGGTTTCGCACGCTAATGAGCGAGAGATCCCGCTTACTATTATTGGCGCCGGCACAAATATCCTGGTTTCCGATGAAGGAATCAGGGGTGTTGTGGTCAAGGTAGGCCGCGGGCTGGATCGGATTTTCCTTGATGACAACATGATCATTGCGGAATCCGGTGCGAGTCTGTCGCGGGTAGCCGCTGTGGCCAGGGACGCCGGGCTGGGCGGGTTCGAATTCTCCGCAGGTATTCCCGGGAACATTGGCGGCGCGGTGGTAATGAACGCCGGCGCCAATGGATTTTCCATCGGCGCACGGGTAAAAGAGATTCTATTATTAAACCAGGCAGGATGTTTTTTAAAAAAAACAAAAGACGAAATGAATTTCGGCTACCGTTCCAGCGCCCTGCAGAACGATTTTTCAATAGTTATTGAAGCTGTTTTTTCCTGTTTTCAACGGGATAAAGAAACAATTAAACAAGAAATGGAGGTTTTTATTAAGAGAAGAAAGGAAACCCAACCCCTGCATTATCCCAGCGCAGGGAGCATTTTCAAGAACCCTCCCGGCGACACTGCCGGACGATTGATTGAAGCCGCCGGCTTAAAAGGTGAGAGGGTTGGTGACGCTCAGATTTCCACACTACACGCAAATTTTATTATTAACCTTGGTGCGGCCAGTGCCCGAGACATCATGATGCTGGTCGAGAAGGCCAGAAAATCGGTACTGGAATTTTTCGGAATTGAGCTGAAGCCTGAGGTAAAGGTGGTGGGTTATTAATAGGCGGAGGTGACAGTGTGCAAAAATTTATGATTGTAGGTGGCAACCGCCTAAAAGGAACAATACGCGCCAGCGGCTCGAAAAACGCAACCCTGCCGGTTTTGGCAGCTTGTATTTTAAATGCTTCAAAAAACACGATCCATGAAGTACCAAGGCTGAAAGACGTTGCGGTGATGAAAGATGTCCTAACTTACCTGGGTGCCAGGGTGGTTTGCGAGGGCAGCACATTTATTGTTGACAGCTCCAATATCCAGTCAGTTGAAATATCCGAGGATTTGATGCGGCGGATGCGGGCTTCAAACCTTGTCCTCGGTTCCATGCTCGGCCGCTTCGGCCGGGTAAAAATATCTTACCCGGGGGGCTGTCAAATCGGAAGCAGACCGATGAACCTTCATTTTAAAGGGATGCAGGCTATGGGCGCCGTCATCAAGGAAAGATACGGTTATATAACCGCCCAGGCTGAAAAACTGACCGGGGCCGATATCCACCTGGATTTACCCAGTGTGGGAGCTACAGAAAACCTGATGATGGCGGCTGTGCTGGCCCGGGGCAATACTACGATCAGAAACGCGGCCAAAGAGCCGGAGATGGTGGACCTGCAAAATTTTCTCAATAAAATGGGGGCCAGGATAAAAGGGGCCGGGACAGACACAATAAAGATTGAAGGCGTGCGGTGCAGTGATTTGCAAGCAGCTGAACACACCGTTATTCCTGACAGGATAGAAGCGGGCACGCACCTGGTAGCAGCGGCCATAACCGACGGTGAGGTTACGCTGACAAACGTTATCCCGGAACATATGGAACCCCTGCTGGCCAAAATGCGCGAGGCGGGAATCGATATTATCACGGGAGATGACTATGTCAGGGTCCGGAGGGGAAATAAAATCAGGGCGGTAGATATTAAAACAATGCCCTACCCCGGTTTCCCGACTGATATGCAGCCCCAGATGATGGCCCTATTAAGCCTGGCTGAAGGCACCAGTATAATAACTGAAACCGTTTTTGAAAATCGTTTTAAACATGTGGGAGAACTCAGGCGAATGGGCGCCGATATAAAAGTGGAAGGCCAGTCGGCCATCATCAAAGGCGTTAAAAAGCTGAGCGGGGCTCACCTGGAAGCAAGCGACCTGCGCGCCGGAGCAGCCTTAGTGCTGGCGTCCCTGGCAGCGGAAAACGGGACCATCCTGGAAAACATAACGCACATCGACCGCGGCTATGAGCGATTGGAGACTAAATATAACGCCCTGGGGGCGAGAATATTAAGAGTTCACGATTAGTGACTCTTTTTTTAGTGCCGCCGGGGACAAGTTTGCATTGGCCGGTCGTGCATACAAATAAACAGAAAACCGCCTGATGCGGTTTCCTGTTACATTAACTACAAAAACTACAAAAATCAGTTCGTCCCTAAATAAACATGAACCCGAAACCAAAGATCAGCAGGATTAGGATTAGGAAGAGGATGAACGCCCAGTTGCCCCATCCGGTTCCGCAACCAACTCCGGCTCCCGTGCCGCCAACAGCTCCCCCAGTTGCGCCAAATGCCATTTTTTTACCCTCCTTGCAACAAATTTTTTACGACTGCGTTATAATATGCTTACAGGAAGTAAATGGTTACACAGTTTGTGTAGATGAAGCTTATTGGCAGATTTACCTTTTCTTTTAAGTTTTCATATGGACAACTTAGTAGTGGTTGGTATAATTATTTATGGGGTAAACTATTTGAAATTTGTGGGGTGATGGTATTGGCCGGCCCCTTTAAAAGCAGAATGCGACAAAAAAGATGGAATGTCATGGAAAGCGTTTTTTTTGTGATAATTGTTTTCGTGTCAGGATTTATTCTGCTGAACTCACCTGTTTTTGAAGTGCGTGAAGTTCTGGTGCGGGGCAATTATTTTTTAAGCGAAGAGAAAATACTTGCCGTGGCGGACATCAGTATAGGTGTTAATATATTTAAACTAAAAATAACTGATATTACGTCTAATCTAAAACAGCTGCCGATGATTAAAGAAACACAAGTGGCCAGATCACTGCCTTCATCCGTTGTAATAACGGTTGTTGAGCGTGTTCCCCTGGGCCTTTTACCTGCAAAAGAAGGATTTATTAATGTGGATGAAGATGGTGTATATCTGGCCAGGGCAGGGGCCGGGACTCCCGGCCTGCCGGTAATAACCGGTGTGGAGGTTGATTTAGCCGGCCCCGGACAGGTTTTGGAGTCAGAGAAGCTGAGGACTGCTCTTGATGTGATCAAGGAACTGCCCGCCGGGGCTACCGCCAATCTAACAGAGATCCATGTGGGTGAGGACGGCCTGATTAATATTTATACAACCGAGGGATATCAATGCCGGTTTGGCCTGCCTCAGGAAATCCAAGAAAAAGGGAAGATATTTCAACAGGTCCTATTGGAACTGCGCAAGCAGGGTGCAAAAATCAATTATATAGATCTTTCGTATGCCGGACAACCTGTGGTATATTATAAGAATTTTGCTAAGGCGGGTGATTAATTGAAAGGTTTGCAGTGGACATTTGCCGTTGTTGGCCTTATTTTAGGCATTATGCTCGCCTACCAGTTTAGAATTACCAGTGAAATAAATAAGACAGAACCGGTGCAGAGGACTCAACTGTTAGCCTTTCAGCTAAACCAGCTAAAAAAGGATCGTGATTTTCTCCAGGAACAAGTTAATTCCCTGCGCTCTGATTTTGACCGGATTTCAGCCGGACCCCAGGATATTGAGTTGAAGGAAAGACTGGATAGTGCCAGGATCCCGGCCGGAGTTACGGAACTCAGCGGGTCCGGTGTGGAAGTCACGCTCAACGACAGTAATATCAGCCTGAAACCGGGTGAAAATCCCGACCTTTATGTTCTCCATGATGAAGACGTCCTGCATGTTTTAAATGAACTGAGAGCGGCCGGGACGGAAGCCATAGCAATAAACGGGCAGAGGATCCTTGCCAGTACAGAAGTGCGCTGTACGGGTCCCACAATTGTTTTGAACAAGGATAAACGCCTGGCCCCGCCTTATGTTATATCGGCTATAGGAGATCCCGATACCCTTGAGGGCGCCATTAAAATGAAGGGTGGAGTGGCGGAAACCCTTCAGTTTTGGGGTATCCAGGTGGGGGTCAAAAAGATGTTACAGGTTACAGTGCCGGCATACAGCGGCGGGATCAAGTTTGAATACGCGCAAGCTGCCGGCTAGGGGGAGAATGGATTGAACAAGTCTATATATATTTCGATAATCACTGTTTCCCTTATG
>JAQVLS010000074.1 GCA_028704035.1 Desulfotomaculaceae bacterium
TGTCCGCCCTCCTCGTAGCCGACATAGCCGGGAGGCGCCCCGATCAGCCGCGAGACCGTATGTTTTTCCATATATTCACTCATATCGTAGCGCAGCATGGCTCGCTCGTCATTAAAAAGGAAATGCGCCAGCGCCCTGGCCAGCTCTGTTTTTCCAACACCGGTGGGGCCCAGAAATATAAAAGATCCCATCGGCCTGTTCGGGTCGGATACTCCCGCCCTAGCCCGGCGGATAGCGTCGGAAACTGCCTGTACCGCCCGTTCTTGGCCGACCACCCTTTCTGTCAGGAGCTTTTCCATCTGCAGCAGTTTTTGCACTTCTCCCTCCAGCATCCTGGATACGGGAACACCGGTCCACTTGGATACCACTTCCGCGATGTCTTCTTCGTCTACTTCTTCCTTCAGCATCTTATGCGCTTTCTGCAGTTCCGTCAGTTTTTCGTTGCTTTGCTGCAGGCGCCTTTCCAAATCAGGCAGTATACCGTAACGCAGCTCAGCTACCCGGCCCAGGTCGGTATCCCGCTCCGCCGCCTGCTCCTGCAACCGGGTCTCTTCAATTCTTTCCTTGATTTCCCGGATACCCTGAATAAGTTCTTTTTCTTTATGCCAGTGCTCCTTCAACGTATCCATATTTGCTTTGAGAGCAGCCAGCTCTTCTTCCATTTTTTCCAGCCGGTCCTGGCTGGCCCTGTCCTGTTCCTTAGACAGCGCCTGCTTTTCAATTTCAAGCTGCCTGATGCGCCTGTCTATCTCATCTATTTCAGTCGGCATACTATCGATTTCTATCCGCAGGCGAGACGCTGCCTCATCTATTAAATCAATGGCCTTATCAGGCAGGAAACGCTCTGAAATGTAGCGGTGGGACAGCATCGCTGCGGCGACCAGGGCGGTGTCTTTAATCCGCACTCCGTGGTGCACTTCATATTTTTCTTTAAGGCCCCGCAGGATGGCTATGGTATCTTCGACGTTGGGCTCTCCCACGTAGACAGGCTGAAAACGGCGTTCCAAAGCCGCGTCTTTTTCTATATGCTTGCGGTACTCGTCCAGGGTAGTAGCCCCCACACAGCGCAATTCACCCCGCGCCAGCGCCGGCTTCAGCATGTTGGCCGCGTCAACGGCCCCTTCCGCCGCCCCGGCGCCCACCAGCGTATGCAGCTCGTCAATAAAAAGGACAATTTCTCCCTGGGCTTCGTTGATTTCCTTTAATACTGCCTTCAGCCGGTCCTCAAACTCGCCGCGGTATTTTGAGCCTGCGATCATGGCGCCTATATCCAGGCTGAGCAGGCGTTTGTTTTTTAAGCTTTCGGGGATATCGCCGCTCACTATGCGCTGGGCCAGCCCTTCCACAATAGCGGTCTTGCCCACCCCGGGCTCACCAATTAACACAGGGTTATTTTTGGTGCGCCTGGAGAGAACCTGGACCACCCTGCGGATCTCCTCATCCCGGCCGATCACCGGGTCCATCTTACCCTTGCGGGCGAGTTCGGTCAGATCCCTGGTATAGCGCGCCAGGGACTGGTACTTGTCTTCCGGGTTCTGGTCAGTAACACGCTGGGTGCCACGGATTTCCACCAAAATTTTGTAAACACGGTCCTGGGTAACTCCGTTGGCCCGCAGGATTTTCCCCGCTTCCCCTTCCCTGCCGGCGACCATACCCAGTAAAATGTGCTCGGTGCTTAAATATTCGTCCTTAAGCCTCTCCGCTTCTTTCCAGGCTAGGTCGACAATTTGGGAAAGCCCCTGGGAAACATATGCGCCGCCGGCGCCGCGCACTTTTGGCAGCCGGTCCACAGCGGACTGAACCTGGTCCATCAGTTTAGCTATATCTATCTCAAGTTTTTTCAGGATCTGTCTGACCAGCCCCTCGTCCTGCCGGAGCAGACCCAGTAAAAGGTGTTCACCCTCCATTTGCTGGTTGCTGTATTCAGACATAAGTTTTTGCGCGTCCTCAAACGCTTCCTGGGTTTTCAGGGTAAGTTTATCCAGCCTCATAAAATCACTCCTCTCTATGCGTATCCATAGCCTGGTTTAACCGGGTCTGCTTTGTAAAAAACGAGGGGACTGCCCTTCGAACCATAGCTGCGTTCGGTCCTTACATAATTCGCCCCTTCTTCTTTTCCTTCCTTGCTGCGTTTAGCCTGAATGGTCAGTATGTTTTCATTAAAATAGTTATTAAGTAATGCCCCGGCGTATTTAACTTTCATTGACCTTATTTGACCTTTGATATAATTATAAAATAAGGTTTTATAACTGTCAATATCATCCCGATTTCTTTAAGAAAAAGTTAACCTTTATTTAATATATTGGGTAAAAGCTGGAATACTATACTTCTTTACTTCAGAAATTATCGCTATTGCCAGGATGATACTCACCGAATCCAAGCGATTTGTATGAATATTTTCAGGAAATATCCGGCGCGTACAAGCATACACTTTACTAAAATAAAAAAGGAGGTAAAATTATGAGAATTTTTAATGCTCTCGCAGCTGGGCTACTTACCGGACTTCTTTTATATTTTCTGGCGTCGCTGGCAAACGCAAAGGCCGCTTTTTATGTTTTTGCGATCGGTACGGTACTGTTTGCCTTTTTCTTTTACCATAATTCCCGGTCTATTGGCGTCATATGGACCAAAGCCTGCCTGGTTGCCGCCGTCGAATGTCTGGTTATTCCCCTGGCATCCTGGATTCTGCCGTTTTTTTACGGACAGGAGGCCGTTATGACTGCTCAACAGGGCGCCCAGGCAGTTGGCGCATCTTTTGGCTCCGTGCTGGGCGGCGGTCTAGTACACCTGTTGACCGGTTATACCGGAATTTTGATTGGAGTTTTTCTCCTGGCCATTGCTTATATTTCTATCAAACCCGCCAGAAGAAGGTGTTAGGCAAGACTTCCTATTAAAATTTTATAAATTTATTATGTTGACCCGGGATACTTGTAATATGCCGGGTTTTTTACTGCGCCGGAAGATTTTTGCGCTTATTTTTTTATTTATTTGCATTGTTTTTATTTCCATGAGCAAACTATTAAAGAAATTCTAGCCAGCAACCGGGGTCTTTTATCCCAAGAGCAGAAGGAGGTGAATTGGATTTGTTGACGCAGTTAACCGAAATGGAGCTTTTCCAGCTGGGAGAGCAGCTCCGGGGCGAGGCCTTGGCAATTAACAAAAACATAACGTATGCCCAGGAGTCGACCGACCCGAAACTCCAGCAATTGTATACAAGAATTGCTGAGCGGCACAGAGGACACTATGAAATCTTGATGAGGAACGCGCAAAATTTTGCCCAGCAGAGGCAATTCTAGGAGCTGAAGTTAATGTTTGAAGATAAAGACCGTTTAACTGATAACCTGGTTACCCAGAAGTATCTTGCGGGCGGTTATAACCATGCCGCGCTTGAAGCAGCCAACAGCCAACTTCTGGATGCTTTTACCGGTATTTTAAGAGATGAGCACCAGATCCAGCACGAAATATTTCTGGAAATGAATAACCGCGGTTGGTATCAGCCCAAAACGACAAATATGAACGACCTCAGTCAGCATATTAACAAGTGGAACCAGGAACTGCAAAGGGTGCAGAACACGGCTGCCAGACGCGCAATGTCACCGCAGCAGGCTTTCCAGGGGAACGTGCCCCAGTATAATTACCAGGCCGGAGTAAATATGCCCCAGCAAATGGGTACGCCCCCAACACAAACCACCATGTACCGGCCACCGCAAAGCCCTGTGATCTAAACTTAAATGGCGCCAGCTGGCGCCATTTAAGTTTAACCGGAGACAATCCCAGCACAAGCCAAATCAGCCTTGAAATTAGTGGTCGATTATTCCAGCAAATCAGTTCAACCCGAAAAACAACCTTCCACCCCGTTCCCACACCAAACCTTGCCATCGGCAAAAACCATTTAACCGGCATTTTGCGCCTTTTAACTAAAAATTCTTAATTATTTAAAGAATTTAATATATTATATAAGTATTGTTTGTTATAGATAGTTAACTGTATATATAATTGCAATATTTAATTTAGGCGGAGGGGTAATAAATGCCGAAAAAGAAAACTACTAGTGTGCAGTCCTTACTGAGCGAAAAAAGAGTGTTTAATCCATCACCAGATTTTTCAGGAAAAGCGCTTGTCAGCAGTATGGAAGAACGCAACAAAATGTGGCAAAAGTCCATTGAAAAACCGGAAGAATTCTGGGCTGAAATGGCAGAACACATTGATTGGTTTAAGAAATGGGATAAAGTTGAAGAATATGACTTTGGAGATAATTTCTTTATCAGATACTTTGACGGCGGCAAATTAAACGCCTCATATAACTGCCTGGACCGCCATTTAAAAAGCTGGCGCCGGAATAAGGCCGCCCTGATCTGGCAGGGGGAACCACAGGAAGAAAGCCGGACATACACTTATTCCCAGCTGCACCGCGAGGTCTGCAAATTTGCCAATGTTTTAAAAAGCCAGGGGGTAAAGAAAGGGGACCGCGTCAGTGTATACCTGCCGATGATCCCTGAACTTGTAATTACCTTACTGGCCTGTGCCAGGATCGGTGCGATCCACAGTGTGGTCTTCGGTGGCTTCAGTGCCGAAGCGCTGCGTGACCGAATCCTGGACGCAGGCGCTGAAACACTGGTTACCTGTAACTTTGGCTACAGGTCCGGCAAAACGCTGCCGGCAAAAAAAATAGCAGATGCAGCACTGCGTGAGTGCCCGCAAGTTAAGAACTGCATCGTCGTCAGGCGGCTCGACCATGATTGCGAGATGAAAGACGGCCGCGATCTCTGGTATCACGATCTGATGAAGGATGCCCCCATTGACTGCGCACCGGAGCAGATGGAGGCGGAAGATCCGCTTTTCATACTTTACACCAGCGGCAGCACCGGCAAGCCCAAAGGTGTGCTGCACACCACCGGCGGCTACCTGGTATATGCAAACACAACCTTTAGATATGTCTTCGACTACCGGGATGAGGATGTATTCTGGTGCACGGCTGATGTCGGTTGGGTTACCGGACACAGCTACATAGTATACGGCCCCCTCTCGGCAGGCGCGACAACCTTGATGTTTGAAGGCACACCTAGTTATCCCGCACCGGACAGGTTCTGGGAAGTCATAGAAAAACACCGGGTTAATATTTTTTACACCGCTCCCACGGCAATACGCTCCATGATGAGGGACGGCGACCGCTGGCCGCTCAGCAGGGATCTCAGCAGCCTGCGCCTGCTTGGTTCCGTCGGCGAGCCAATAAACCCGGAGGCCTGGATGTGGTTCCACAAGGTAATCGGCAAGGAAAAATGCCCGATAGTCGATACCTGGTGGCAGACTGAAACAGGCGGCGTTTTAATATCGCCCCTCCCCGGCTGCGTTCCGCTGAAGCCAGGCTCAGCCACACTGCCATTTTTCGGTGTGGATGCGAAAGTTATTCGCCATGACGGCACTGAGGCCGGCGTCAATGAGGGCGGATACCTGGTCATCACGAGGCCCTGGCCCGGCATCATGCGCGGTGTTTATGGTGAACCCAAAAGATTCAGAAACACTTATTTTACCCAGTATCAGGGCTGTTATTTCACTGCCGACGGCGCTCGCAAAGACGAAGATGGTTGTTTCTGGCTGATGGGCCGCGTGGACGACGTAATCAATATATCCGGGCACCGACTGGGCACGGCTGAAGTAGAAAGCTCGCTGGTGGCGCATCCCCAGGTGGCTGAGGCGGCGGTGGTAGGCTACCCGCACGATATCAAGGGTGAGGGTATTTACGCCTATGTAACACTAATAGAAGGAATTATCGCTACAGAAGATTTAAGGAAAGAACTTGTCACCATAGTACGCAAAGAGATTGGTCCGATTGCTTCGCCGGATATCATACATTTCACCCATTCCCTGCCGAAAACCAGGAGCGGCAAGATTCTCAGACGGATCTTGAGGAAAATCGCGGCCGGAGAGATTGAGCAGCTCGGTGACATTTCTACACTGGCAGACCCGACAGTAGTAGATTTACTGATCACTGACAAACCCTGTTAAAAAAAATTCGTTTTACCTACCAACATAGATCCTAATATTAAAACAAACCCCCTGCCTGTCCAGGGGGTTGTTGCATTAAACCGATACCACTTCTTTAATTTCCGGCACTTCCTGCTTGAGCAACCGCTCAATACC
Source organism: Desulfotomaculaceae bacterium (assembly GCA_028704035.1). GTDB lineage: Bacteria > Bacillota > Desulfotomaculia > Desulfotomaculales > Pelotomaculaceae > Syntrophopropionicum. Next base: position 6,142 of record JAQVLS010000074.1, read on the forward strand.
CTGTTTGAGGGTTATTTTAGCGCCAGGTCAGCCACTACAGGCTCCCCTGAGGCGCACCTTTACCAAACCGTTTTCGGTAACATCAACAAGTTCAACATCGCCGCCGTCTCTTTGAAGAAAAGGACGCACCTTGCCCAATGCTATTGCAACTTTTTCTTTCACGGTATTTGACCTCCCTTCAGCTATAATTATTATGACTATTCATAACCGTAAGTATGTGTCTAAAGCTTTACAGTTTAACCTATTTTACCTGTAATAAAGCGCTATTACAACAATTTATTTTATTGCCGAGTATTTATAATCATAAAAAACAAAAAGCCCCCGACTTCTTAAGACGTAAGAAGTAAAGAGCTTTTAAATATTAGCTTGGAAAACTATACAGCAACTACTTCCTTGATTTCCGGGATTTCCTGTTTGAGCATTCTCTCGATACCTTGCTTTAAAGTGATCTTCGCGCCCGGACACCCACTGCAGGCGCCTTTCAGACGAACTTTAACCACTCCGCTTTCAGTAACATCAACCAACTCGACATCGCCGCCGTCCCGCTGGAGAAATGGCCGGACCTTAAGCAGCGCCAACTCAACTTTTTCCTTCATAAGTATACCCCCTCTCAAAAAAAGAACATGATTACCTGCATGGTTAAGCTTATTCTAGCTATTTTGCCCGGCTTATGCAAGATGATTCCAGTTAAAAACAAAATTTCATTAAGGAAGGCCCTTTTACTGGCCACCCTAGCTGCATCAATTGCTGGAACTAATGATCCTAATCGGCGCCGGCAGTTAGAAGGCCGTTTGATCGAAGTTGCGGAAAACCTCGGTGAACACGAAGAACCACTGTTACAGCTAAAACACAGGCTTGGCGCGGGCCCCGAATCAAGGGAACGCAATTCCATAGCGGCGCCCCGTAGTGGAGACTTACCCGATATGGATCGAGGTTTACACGCCACCGCGGAGGGTTAGCTCGATTAATGCGGCGCCTTAGTCGTCCATCTTTCCCAGTAACCTAAAGGAATTTTCACAACCGGATCACTTTGAAGGAGAAAGTACCCGAGTTATCTTGACAGTAACAACCAGGGTATGCATATTGACTTAGGAATACCCTTTCTGTTAAAATAGAGGTTGTTATATTAACAATGCCGAAGTGGCGGAACTGGCAGACGCAGCGGACTCAAAATCCGCCGGGCTTAACACCCGTGTGGGTTCGACTCCCACCTTCGGCACCAGGGTAAATCAAGGCTTCCAGGACTATGGGAGCCTTTTTGTTTTCGTTTAGTTTCGGCAAATCGCCCTTATTCCTACCGGACTATTGACTATAAGCCCCAATGTGGAACAGGAATTCCACGCGCGCAAAAAGCTCCTCTATGCTGAACACTTGTCCATTG
>JAQVLS010000075.1 GCA_028704035.1 Desulfotomaculaceae bacterium
CTTTTTTTGCAGCGTCAACATCCTGTTTTATAAGAGCTTGCGACGCGCTTACAATAGCATGTTCTATAAGCGCGCCCATTTCAAGCAATTCTGTATTCAACAGATCAAGCTGTTCATGAAAATGGCTCCTCATCAGCCAAACCTCCCTGTGATGTAATCCTCTGTGCGCTTATCCTCAGGTATCGCAAATATTTTATCAGTTTCCCCGAATTCTATTACTTCGCCCAAGAGGAAGAATGCCGTCTTGTCTGAAATCCTGACAGCCTGCTGCATGTTATGCGTCACTACAACAATAGTATATTTTTCTTTCAATTCTATGGCTAGTTCCTCTATCTTTGCTGTCGATATCGGATCAAGAGCACTTGTAGGCTCGTCCATGAGCAAAACCTCCGGCTCTACGGCCAATGCCCTCGCTATGCAAAGACGTTGCTGCTGGCCTCCGGATATCCCCAGAGCATCCTTTTTTAATCTGTCTTTCATCTCATCCCAGATAGCGGCGTCACGCAGAGAACGTTCGACAATATCGTCAAGCCTTGCCTTTCCACGAACACCGTGGGTGCGCGGACCGAATGCTACATTGTCATATATGCTCATCGGAAATGGGTTGGGTTTTTGAAACACCATACCGACACGTTTACGTAACAACGTCGTATCCATACCACCATAAATATCCTTTCCGTCAAGCAGCACATCTCCTTCTATTCTGCATCCTTCAATCAGGTCATTCATGCGATTCAGCGTTTTAAGCAGTGTGCTTTTCCCGCAGCCGGACGGACCGATAAATGCAGTAATTTCATTTTCATGGATTAAAAGCGAAACGTTCATCAACGCTTGAAACGAACTATAATACAGATCCAGATTTCTTATTTCAAACTTAGCCATAAGATCTCCCCGCTATCCTTTTTACAATATATACTGATAAAGCATTGATACCAACAACAATGACAAGCAGCACCGCTGCTGTGGCATATGCTTGATCGGTATAAAGACCTTCGCTCGCCAAAGAATACATATGAACGGACAGCGTGCGCGTTGAATCCAGCAGGTTGTCCGGGACTTTAGCAACCGTACCTGCAGTGTATATAAGGGCGGCGGTTTCCCCTACGATGCGCCCGGTGGCCAGTATTATCCCCGCAAGTATACCGGGTATTGCGGACGGCATGACAACTTTAAACACTGTGCGCAGCCTTCCCGCCCCTAGCCCGAAACTACCTTCGCGATATTCGATAGGCACCGCTATAAGTGCTTCCTCAGTGGTGCGCATTATAAGCGGCAGTATCATAATGCTTAGCGTCAGCGCGCCTGCAAGCAATGACATGCCAAGCCCCAACGCCGTTACGAAGAACAGTAGCCCGAATAGCCCGTATATGATAGACGGGATACCCGATAGCGTCTCCGAAGTTATACGTATCAATTTGACCAGTTTATTGCCCCGCTTCGCATACTCCGCCAGATAGATTGCTGCGAATATACCAAGGGGCGCAGCAAAAATAAGTGAGAGAAGTGTCATCAGTATCGTATTTATCAGGGCAGGCATCAGAGACACGTTTTCTGTGCTGTACTCCCAGGCAAACAAGTTAAGTGACAGATTAGGAATGCCTTTTATGAGGATATAACCTACAACCCCAAGCAATATAGCAACTGTAAATAATGTACCGGTATATACAAGCGCCCTTACTCCCGCCGCCTCTATCTTTTGCATCATCATGATTTTATTCTCCTATTTAGAACAGAGAACAGCATATTGATAATAAGAATAAATACAAAAAGCACAACTGCTGTAGCGATCAACGCTTCACGGTGCAGGTCGGCGGCATATCCCATCTCCATTACGATATTACTCGTCATCGTTCGCACTCCTTTAAATATTCCTTCCGGCAAGCGCGCCTGATTACCTGCTACCATCATCACAGCCATAGCTTCTCCTATAGCGCGGCCTACGCCAAGTATTATGCTTACAGTTACGCCTGATTTTGCTGCCGGCAGTATTATTTTGAATAACGCTCGTTCATGTGTCGCTCCTAACGCCAGTGCCCCTTCGTAATAGCTTTGAGGCGCCGCATTCAACGCAGATTCACTGATCGTAATAATTGTAGGAAGTATCATAATACCAAGCAATATACTGGCAGCCAGCATGCTGGTTCCGCTTCCTCCGAAAACTTCCCTTATTGCAGGCACTATGACTATCAATCCAAAGAACCCATAAACCACCGAAGGAATGCCAGCCAGCAGCGCAACAGCCGGTTGTAATATTTTAACTTTACTCGCTGACGCAAATCGAGACAGAAACATAGCTGTCAGGATACCTGCCGGGACGCCGATAATGAGCGCACCCGCTGTTACGTAGATGCTTCCGAGTATCATAGGCATTATTCCGAAGATATTATTGCCGGGCTTCCAGGCCGTACCTGTGATAAAATTCAATATCCCGATCTTCGACATGCCCGGGATACCATTTGCAAACAGAAATATGCATATCAGCGCTACCGCCAGTATGGATACGCAAGCAGCTAATGCAAATACGGCTGTCGCCGCACCTTCTTTCAGCTTCTTGATGTTCATACCATAGGGAGGAGTAGGAGTAGCAAACGCTACTCCTTTTTCACTGCTCGATAAAATTGGACTCTTGTGTGACTTGACTTTTTTCCCGTCAGTCATTTATTTCACTCCAGCTTGTTGTTTCACCCATGAAAATCGCCTTAACCTGATCGCTTGCAAGCTCGCTTATGGGACTGCCGTTGTTTACAATTACCACGATTCCATCCAGTGCAATCACCGTGTGGGTAAGCCCTGCTTTAATTTCGCTGTCTTTGAGCGCACGAGATGCCATACCAATATCACATATACCCTCGATAGCGGAATTCATACCGGTCGTCGAATCGCTCTGCTGTATTTCGATATTCGCATTAGGATTAACGGCTATATATGCTTCCTTCAGCTTTTCCATAACCGGTGTTACGGATGAAGATCCCGCTACAACGATCTTGCCGGATATTGGACTTCCGCTATATGCAGCTCCGTCAGTTGCTGATACATAACCAATGTCTTCAATAACGGCCTGGCCATCGGCGCTCATAATGAAGTCTATAAACGCCTGGGCGTTTTTACTGACTCCACCGGTTGTAGTAGCAATGTTAAACGGACGAGATATCTTGTATGTACCGGACTTGATATTCTCAACAGTCGCTTCCGCTCCGTCGACCTTCACTGCCTTTACTAAATTATTCAGTGATCCCAGTGAAATATAGCCTATCGCGTTTTTATTGCTGGAGACGGAGGTCATCATAACCGATGTACTGTTAGTGATATCGGCGTTCTCGGTAGTATAATCTACTTTGTTGCCGCTTGCGTCTTTCTGCTCGATACCAAACAGCTCTACAAACGCTCCGCGTGTGCCGGAGCCATCTTCACGGGAAATCACTGTGATCTCGTCATTCGTGCCGCTCCCGCAACCTGTTAAAGCTACTAATGCAAAAACTGACGCCAAAACCATTACAATTGCTTTTTTCATGTTTTTTCTCCTCCGATCATTCCCCTTCATATTTTTCGTCTTAATCTTATATTATTTTTGTTTTGGATTAATTCAATGAATGTTAAATGTTTGTAAAATGCGGCGCGTGGATAGAAACAAAATAAAAAAAGCTGCTCAGCATGATGCAGCCCGGAATACGTGTCGTTGAGGGATAGTCCCCCCTGCCTAAATTATTTTTTCTATAACTGCGTTGCCAAAACGGTCTATTCTTACCTGGACGTCAAATGTCTTAGCTTGCTGCAGGCCCATGCCGGTCCCTTCTTCGACATAATAGCTTTCGATGCCGTAAGACACATGGTATTGCTCTTTAAAATCATCAAAATAGTTTACTTTACCTTTGACAAAGATCTGATCGCTAGTCAAGTCTGGTTTGTCCACGTATATACCCGCCGCATCCCAGTATTTTTCACCTTTTTCTAAAACCACATAGACGTCCTGCTGACGGTAACTGTCCAGGTCCGGGTCTTTACCTCTGATCCAGGTTATATCGTATTCCAGCATCACATACTCACCCCTGAACATATCCCACGGGTCTGCCGGCGCGGCTTTCAAAAGGACGGGGGCGCCGGCGGACAAAGTATAGTACCTTACGCCGATCATACTGAAAAGGAACAAAACCTGTAGTACAATAATAATTGCGACTTTATAGCTCCTCTTCAATTGAGGTCCCCCCTTCCTTCTGCCAGGCTAGCACTGCTTTTCTCCTCTGCCGTTCCATCAGCGCCCCGATCAGGACCAGCACGGCTCCGCCGGCAATAAAAAACATGGATTTGGGCAGGCTCTGCCAGAAAAAATTAAAATACTCTACCAGGACGTAAAAGTTAAAGGCGATCATGCCCAGGATAAAGTACAGGCTATTCTGGGTCTGGTACGCTGAAATGATGACCAGCAAGGCCCATATAAACATAAACAGGTTAAAGATGATCATTAAAGTTATTTCATTGAAAGGAACTAGCAGTACGATAAAAATCAGGGCGTCGACAACCAGCCAGGTGTAGTTTTCTTTTAGAACTTCTTTTATATCGGTACTGCGCTTGCTGATGGCATAAGCTCCTAAAAATGCCACTACGATGTACAGGACCCAGAACAGGGCATACCCGGCTCCGCTCTGGCGCATCTTGATAAAATCAGCAGCAAAAAATTCAAGGGACATGATCAACAGCGATGCTCCGGTCAGCGCCACTCCCAAAAATCTGTATACGAAAGTAAAATTCTTAATGTATTCGTTAACCGGGTGCTTGGACATATAAACCAGCGAAGAGCCGATAAGCAGCAGCACAAATGGAATTAAAGATCCTGCAGCATCAAACCTGTAATTATCGGTTAAAATCAGGTAGATTTCCGTATTTACAAATATGGTCGCACTGATTAAGCTGACTACCAGTGCGAAAGATGACCGCAGGGTATAAGTCAAATAAAAAACACCGCTGAAAAGCATCATCGCTATGAATATTATCAGCAAGGAAGAAGACTGTTCAGCCAGCACCCAAAAAGCCAGCAGCAGTGCGCTCAAGCCGAGGGGCAGCTCTTCTTTTAAAATGAAGGCGACCGGCAGGACACCCAGCAGCCAGAAAAGCATCCCGTTAGGGAAATGAGCGTTAATATGAAAGATTTGGGCGATCAGCCAGATGCCGGAGCCAAACATGATGCATCCAAGCAGTGTCAAGGTCTGGCTCAAACGGGGATAGTTCTCATAGGTCAACAGTGCAGATAGGTGAAAGAGGACCAGCGGAATGACAACCAGGCTTATTTTCCCCCAAGCGGGTATAAACTGCCAGTTTGCGGCAAAGAAAAGGATAATGCCTGACCCCAGCAAAATGGCGCCCAGCAGCAGCAGGACCGGGATTAGCCTGTTCTTGTTTTCAGCGGGGTAAAGGCTGGTGATCTGCTCTGCCTGATCAACTGTGATGATCCCGCCGCTTACCCACTTTTTGGTTTCTTTTATCAGCCAGGACATCCTGGACATCTCCTCACCCCTGATTTTCGACACTGGTTTAGATTGCCTGCTATTTCGCTATCTATTTCCGGTGGAAACAGACCTTTATTTCCTTCCTGCTTCCTTGGCCGGGCGGTTCCGCCGGGTAACCCAGAATGACCGGGGCGACCAGCTGGTATTCCGGCGGCACTTTGAGCTCTTCTTTAAATTCAGGAGTACCGCAGTAAGCCCTGGCAAACCCGATCCAGCAGCTGCCGATGCCCCTCTCCCAGGCAGTCAGCATCAGATTTAAAGCAGCCATGCTGCAGTCGTTCGGGTAAGTAAAAGCGTTTTTGTTGCCGAAGATTAATACCAGCACCGGGGCTCCGTAAAAGATATCAAAGCCCGGGTTGGACAAAGTTGTCCGGTAGCTCTGAATCGCCGGCAATGCCTCCATTGCCTCTAAAATATAAGATTTGCAGTGGTCCGATAGGGTCTTCAGGTAATCCTTTCCTTCAACAACAATATAAAGCCACGGCTGTGTGTTCATGCCGCTGGGCGCCCAGGCGGCCAGTTCCAGCAGTTCCTTTATTATCTGCTCCGGGATTAGGTCGTTTTTATATTTTCGCACGCTCCGGCGAGTACGGATTGCTTCCAACAGTTCCATAACAACTACAGCCCCCCTTTTATTTTTATCTATATATTAAGCCGGCGGGACATCATAGGTCAACAAAATATGAAGTGCGGCTGAAGCCGCACCTACGGTTGTTGACAAAGTCTCTATGGTATTTAAGGTGGCAGGGGACTGTCCCCGTCCCTGCACTTTTTACTGGACCAGGTCGTCCAGCGTGGCGAAAGTATATCCTTGCTCCTTGATCCCTTTTAAAATTCTGTCCATGGCTTCAGTGTTATCTTTGGACACGGCGTGCAGCAGGAGCAGGGCGCCGTTGTGAGTGTTTTTAATTACCGCCTGGTAGGCCTCCTCGGGCCCGCCCGCCATTGGTAGCCAGTCCACTGAGGCCATGCTCCAGAAGATATTATGATAGCCTAATTCTCTGGTAACAGCCAGGCTCCTTTCGCTGAACTCACCCATCGGCGGTCTGAGGTACTTCAGATCGCTCCTACCGGTAATTCTTTCATATTTTTCCTCAACTATCTGCAGCTCTTTTTGAATCTGGCCGTCTGAAATATCCGGCAGGCTGGGATGGGATTCGGTATGGTTGCCGACAATGTGGCCTTCATCCACCATACGTTTGACCAGGTCCGGCTGGCTGTCCAGGTAGTGACCTGTTACAAAAAAAGCGGCTTTTACATTATTGGCTTTGAGGGTATCCAGAATAGAGGCTGTATAACCGTTCTCGTATCCTTCGTCAAACGTCAAGTAGATTACTTTGGACTGGGGGCTGCCAATCCAGTGTGCCCCGTGCCGGCTGAGCATGGAAGTGATCGAGGACGGCATTTCAGGCTGCTGGTGACTGTCGTTTCTCTTAAAGCCCCAGCCATGTTTTTCGTTTGAATAGTTCCCGTTAAAAACCGGTCTCTCCTGCCCCGCACTGCCGCCGGGTCCGGGCGCCTGTCCGTTCTGTCCGGCAGCGGCCTCCTGCTCATTATTGCCCTCTGCCTCACCGGGCCCTTCGTCTTTGATGTCGCTATTTATACCGGCCGGATCATTATTGTCCTCTGCCGGACCGGGAGTTTTTTGCTGCAAACCGACTAGAGCGCTCTTACCCGGATTATACAATTGAGCTTTTACGACATAACCCGTCATGCAGAGCAAAAAAACAACAAAAATGCTGCATAAAATTTTATTGCGATTCGATTTTTTATTTTTTTCTTTCGGTTTTGGTTTCGATTTTGCTTTCGACATATTTACGCCCCCAGGAGATTTAATTATTCCTATGATTGGCTAAAAACACTTGATTTATCCCTGTTAACGCTTTTATTCGACATCTATTTAAGCTTACCTCTATTCAAGCTATAACCACAAATAAAATGCGTTTTAAATGAT
>JAQVLS010000076.1 GCA_028704035.1 Desulfotomaculaceae bacterium
AAGGTACAGATACCCCTGGCATTGCCTACTATTATGGCCGGTGTTAACCAGTGTATTATGCTTTCCCTTTCCATGGTCGTTATTGCTGCCATGATTGGGGCCGGAGGCCTTGGCACAGAGGTGCTGGCGGGCATTTCCAGGCTCGATATTGCCAAGGGGTTTGAAGGAGGCCTGGCCATAGTAATCATGGCCGTCATCCTAGACCGGGTAACGCAAAGCCTGAGTGAAAAGCGTAAAATAAAGAATTAATAAAACAAGGAGGTTGTTAAATGCTTAAAAAAGTATCAAAGCTGGTGGGATTGCTGACTGCTGTAGCGCTGTTTGCCGGGGTAATAGCCGGTTGCGGGGAGCAGGCGCAACAACAAGGACAGGGAACAAAAGGACAGGTGAAACTTGGCTACGTGCAGTGGGATTCTGAAATTGCCAGCACCAACGTGATTAAAAAGGTATTGGAAAACGAGGGCTTTGAAGTAACGATTACTGCAGTAGACGCTTCTCCCATGTGGCTTGGCGTAAGCAAGGGAAGCTTTGACGGCATTGTCGCCGCCTGGCTGCCCGCGAGCCACAAGGATTTCTACGCAGAAGTCAAGGACAAGGTAGAAGACCTGGGTCCCAATTTGCAAGGGGCCAGAATCGGTCTGGTGGTCCCGGAATACGTGACGATCAACTCAATTGAAGAACTCAATAGTGTTAAGGATAAATTCCAGGGGAAAATAACCGGAATTGAACCGGGCGCCGGTATTATGGTAGCTACGGAACAAGCAATCAAGGATTACAACCTGGATTTACAATTGCAGAGCAGCAGCAGCGCCGGCATGGCTGCAGCCCTGAAAAAGGCCGAAGACAAAGAGGATTGGATTGTGATCACCGGGTGGACCCCCCATTGGAAATTTGCTAAATGGGATCTCAAATACCTGGAGGATCCCAAAGAAGTTTACGGGACTGAAGAGTTCATCCACACTATTGTACGCATAGGGTTTAAGGAAGACAATCCGGTGGCTTACGACATACTGGACAAATTCAACTGGAGCGCTGCCGACATGGAGGCAGTTATGCTAGATATTGAAAACGGCATGAAGCCCGCTGAGGCAGCTACCAAGTGGATTGATAACAACAAGGAGAAGGTAAAAGAGTGGACAGGGAAATAAAGACAATGGCCGGGCCTCTTTAAAGGGCCCGGTTTTTTTTAGTTCCGCATTTTTACACCTCAAAAGCAGAACGGGGACACACCTCCTCAGAAGCAGAACGGGGACACACCTCCTCAGAAGCAGAACGGGGACACACCTCCTCTTATGGGTATTCCTTTGTGGTAGGAGGTATGTCCCCGATGGGAAGTGGGTGGAGGTATGTCCCCCGAATAGGAATGGCGGGATAAATCCCGCCCTACAGCGGAGCGGATACAACGCCGGTTGCAGGTGATCGTAGCAGCTGTCCGGCTACAGACCAGCCGCGCGCCTAAGCTGATCAGCCTTGTCGATCGCTTCCCAGGGCAGGGCCAGATCAATTCTGCCAAAGTGCCCGTATGCCGCTACCTGCTTGTATATAGGCCGGCGCAGATCTAATTTTTCAATTATGGCGGCGGGACGCAGGTCGAAATGCTCTCGCACCAGCTTAATCAACAGCTGTTCGTCAATTTTGCCGGTGCCGAACGTGTCGACCGCGATTGAAACGGGATGTGCCATCCCAATGGCGTAAGCGACCTGAAATTCACACTTATCAGCCAGACCGGCGGCAACAATATTTTTCGCCACATGGCGGGCGGCATAGCTGGCCGACCGGTCAACCTTGGTCGGATCCTTGCCCGAAAAGGCGCCTCCGCCGTGTCTGGCCATACCGCCGTATGTATCAACAATGATCTTCCTGCCGGTGAGACCAGTGTCGCCCTGGGGACCACCGATGACAAAACGGCCTGTCGGGTTGACAAAAAACCGTGTATCTTTATCTATAAATTCCTGCGGAACGACCTCTTTGATTACTCTGTTAATCACATCCTGCCGGATCTCCGCCAGTTCCACTTCGGGGTGATGCTGGGTCGATACCACAATAGTATCCATGCGCAGGGGACGTCCATTTTCGTATTCAACGGTTACCTGCGTTTTTCCATCCGGTCTCAAATAAGGAAGTGCGCCGCTCTTGCGTACATCGGCCAGGCGCCTGGCCAGGCGGTGGGCCGTCGCAACAGGCAGCGGCATCAATTCAGGCGTTTCGTTTGTGGCATACCCGAACATCATGCCCTGGTCACCAGCCCCGATCAGGTCATAGGAATCAAAGCCCGCTTCGCTATCCCGGGTTTCCAGTGACCTGTCCACTCCCAGGGCAATATCGCCGGACTGTTCGTCAATAGCGGTGAGGACCGCGCAGGTATCGCAGTCAAAACCGTATTTCGCCCTGGTGTAGCCTATGTCGTAGATTGTCTGCCGGACAACCCTGGGAATATCAACATAACATTTTGTGGTAATCTCACCGGCCACCAGGACCAGGCCGGTTGTAACCAGGGCTTCGCAGGCCACACGGGCAAAGGGATCCTCCCCAAATATGGCGTCCAGCACAGCGTCTGAGATCTGGTCGGCAACCTTATCGGGATGTCCTTCTGTTACGGATTCAGATGTAAATAACCGCCTGCCCATTATAATACCTCCTTGATTTGGAATATACCCCAAACATAAAATCAAACCTCTAGAGCAGAGGTTTGGATAAGTTAACAGCCAGTCCCTCCCTATAATGTGGCAGTAATTAATGTTAAAGTCAACATATTCTAACAAAATGTCGGTATCTATGTCAAATTTTATAGAGCTCCGTTCCCACGGTATTTTCTACTTCCACCAGGACCGTGTCCACACCGATTTTCTTTATTTTCTCCCAGGGCACTACCACATCCCTACCGACGGCCAGTAGCCCGAAATACTTCCTGCCACCTGAAAGCACCAGGGATGCAACCTTGCCGGTTTCCAGGTCAATGTAAACATCGCTGACCGGTCCCAGTTTTACCCCGTCAACCAAGTTTACTATATCCCGCAGACCGAGATCGGAAATTTTGAACAGCATTGCGCCCACACCTCCTCCACCAGCCTATGCGGCCGCAGAAGAAAAGGTTACGGAGTGTCAGGGGTGTCAGGGGGACGGGGTTGTTGACACCTTTTCGTTGTCTGAGTCCTTAATAGATTTAGGAGCGGTGCCGTTTTCCCAGCGCATTTCTGATGGATCGCCAAAGTACATAAGCTTCTTCCACCCGCATGGCAAAAAATACAGCTGCAAAAACTGTCAGGCCGGCGCTGCCGGCAAAGACAATCTGAATTATCAGGCCGATTTTCCCCTGCGCTAACCCCGCCAGGGCCCCACTGGCCACATAACATACTGCGGCCATCAGACCAGCCGCTATAAGAATAGCCAGAATAAACTTCCACAGACCGTCCCGGTACAGACCGGGTATTTTTTTCTCCAGATACCACATCAGCAAAGCCATATAAGCCAGGTTAGCCAGAGAACTGGCCAGAGCCAGACCGGCATGCTGGAGATACCTGATCAGCAGCAGGCTGAGACACAAGTTTATCAGTACCTGTACAATACTTATTTTAAGCGGAGTACGGGTATCCTGCAGGGAGTAAAAGCCACGGGTCAAAAGAAGGCCGGCGGCAAAACCTACTGCTCCGATAGAATAGCATGTTAGTGCGGTTGTGGTCATTTCTACTGATTTTTGGTCAAATGCTCCCGACCCGTAAACAAAGTTAACAATAGGATGACTTAGAGTAATTAGCCCTACACTGGCCGCAATAATCCCTGCGAAAATAATCTTTAGTGAACCGATCAGGATGGCGGCGAAGGCCTCCATATTTTTCTCGGCGGCCAGCCGGGAAATAGTGGGGAAAACAGCCGTGGTCAGAGCGGTAACAAGCAAGCCGACAGAAAACTGAATTAATTTATCTGAATAGCCAAGTGATGAGACGCTGCCTACTGTGAGCCAGGAAGCCAGTACAAAAGTAACAAATACATTGACCTGGGTAACCGACAAGCTGAAAAAAGAAGGAATGGCAAGTTGCCATATCTTTCTCAGGCCGGGATGGCGCAGGTCCAGCCGCCAATTTAAACGGAAGCCTGCCCGGTACAGCGCGGGTAGCTGCACCAGGGCCATGGCGGCCATGGCCAGCATAGTGCCCAGGGCTAGACCCTGCGCGCCATATAGACTGCCGAGAGTCAAGGCGAAAATAATAATAAAAATATTGTTAACAGAACTGCTGAAGGCCGGCAGGCCAAAGATGTTATTGGCATTTAAAAGTTGTGAAAAAAGGGAGGACAGAGCGGCAAAAACCATCCACAGCAGAATAATTCTGAAAAGTTCAACGGTCAGGTCCCTTGTTGCGCCCATAAAGCCCGGCGCCACAAGCTTGACCAGAAGCGGGGCCCCCACGATACCGATAACGGAGGTAAACAGGAAGAAGAGAACAACCAGGGCAATAACTGTATTGAACAACTTCCAGGCTTCTTGCTTTTCACCCCTGGAGACATATTCGGTAAAAACAGGCACTATCACCGTGGCCAGCGCCCCGCAGACAATGGTAAATAACATGTTCGGCACTTTCAAGGATATCTGGTAAGCGTCCGCCAGATAGGTCGTCCCCAGCAGGCTTGCTATAACGGACTCCCGTACCAGTCCAAGAACCCTGGACATCAAGATAAAAAAGGCGATCATAGATGTCGCCTTGAAGATAAATTTACTATTCGTCATATTTCAACACCGTTTACTTTATTTCTACCCCAAGTATATAAATCCTCCCCGGATAATTTTTTTTCTTAAAGCACAAGCGCGTCAAGAGAACCGTCCCCTTGACATGTTTAAAGGGCCAGCAGGGTTTTCATATCTTCCTGGATCTCCTTCATTTCTTCCAGGGAGCCGGCCTCAACATAGATTCTAAATAGGGGTTCGGTACCGGATGCCCGGACCAAAACCCAGGCCCCGCCGTCCAGCAAAAATTTGACTCCATCTACCGCAGTGCCGCCGGTTATCTGCCTTTTACCCAGCTTTGCCGGTTTCAAACCATTTAAAAGTCTTAGAACTCGTTCCTTTTCCTGCGCAGAGGTGCGGACATCCAGCCGCTCGCTGTACAGGCGGCCAAATTCCTCCGCTACTTGTTCCATTAGCGCGGTCAGGCTTTGGCCGTGCACCGCGACAATTTCCGCCGCCAGCAGCCCCGCCAGGATACCGTCTTTCTCCGGCACATGGCCCTGCACGGACAACCCCCCGCTCTCCTCGCCTCCCAGCACGGCGCCTCTTTCAGTGAGGCACTGCGAGATATATTTAAAACCAACCGGTGTTTCAATAGCCTGCTGGCCGTATCTGTCAGCGATCCGATCCAGCAGGTGGGTGGTGGCGACTGTACGCGCCACCGGTCCCTGCAGCCCCTTAACGCTGTACAGGTGATAGAGCAAAATGGGCAAGAACTGGTTGGGAGTTATAAATGCACCGTTGCTGTCGATTATACCGAAACGGTCGGCGTCACCGTCCAGGGCCAAACCCAGGTGGGCTCCACTGCCTATAACCCTTTCTCTCAACTGGCCGAGAGATTTGGCGGTTGGTTCGGGCAGGCTTCCACCAAAAAGGGGGTCACTGTAATCGCGAATTGCGATAACCGAAGCTCCCGCATGCATTAAAAGGTTCTCCAGGTAACCCACCCCGGCGCCGTGCATCGGGTCGACAACTACGTGCAACCCGGCTTTCTCGATAGCGTTCATATCTACCAGTGCGGTAATATGGCGGGCATAATCCGCGTAAGGATTCATCTTTTTTACAGGCGCTTTGTTATCCCCGCTATTTTCTTCCTCATCAGGGGCATCCGCCAGCATCCTGATGTTGTCCTCTATTTCAGCAGTTATATGCGGCAGAGCCGGGCCGGCGTATTCCGGGATAAATTTAATTCCGTTGTACTCAGGCGGGTTGTGGCTGGCTGTCAGCATGATCCCGCCGCCGGCGTTGTGTAGTTTTATCGCATACGCCACTACGGGAGTGGGCGTGGCACGTTCCGCAATCCGAACGGGGATGCCCTGTCCGGATAAAACTTCCGCTATTATCGCGGCGAAGCGATCGGAAAAAAAGCGGCTGTCGTAACCAATCACAACACCTTCGGCAGCCAGACCGTGTTTGAGGATATACATACCGATAGACCGCGCTACAAGTCGTACATTGGCAAAATTAAAATCCTCGGCCAGAACGCCGCGCCATCCGTCTGTCCCAAAAGATATTTGTTTCAAAAATACCACCCCTCAGCAGTTTAATGGCCGGATCCTAATTGGTATTCATATTTTTCCATTTCTCCCCGTATAATCTACAGGTATTAGTTTGCCGGCAGGAATGGTATTTATGCACTATATCTAGTTAATGCGCCCAAAATGGACAAAAGGGGAGATAAACCATGGAAGAATACAAGACTGAGGTTTTAAAAAAACTCGGCAAGCGCAGGAAAATGTTTGAGGATTATATTGCCCTGGTAAAAAAACAGGCCGGCGGTCAATCCAGCCTGGGGGTAGCGGTGAGAGGGGAAAAGAGGGTAAGGGGACTGAATAATTAACATGGGCGCAAAAATGGAATGGGGTCACACCTCTGCTGATGGACCAGGAAGGGGTATATTCCCGATTGAAATGAGGTCGGGGAAATGTCCCTTATCGTGATAAGGCAAGGGGAATATCCCCGATCATTTTTTTGATGCTAAGGTATTCACTGATAGGAACGGCGGGTTTGGTTTCAACGGAAAAGTTGTCGACAACCCCGTCCCCCTGACATTCCCCCTGACATTCCCCCTGACATTCTGTAGAATTCCACAGTTTCCCGCAGACCCTCCGCCAAACTGTAACGGGGTCTCCAGGCCAGAGAGGCGCAGGTACTTTCGTTAGCCAGGTAACTGTGGGTAATATCCCCCGGACGGGGCGGCTGATATACCGGTTCCAGATTGCTGCCGGTGATCTTTTTGAGCTCCCGGAATAAATGATTAACGGACAACCCCACACCGGCGCCGACATTAAAGGTCCCGCTGTCTCCCCTGCGCAGCGCAGCTATACTGGCGGCGGCGACGTCTTTGACATAAATAAAATCCCGGGTCTGTTTCCCGTCACCGAAAATACGCGGGTTCTCGCCCCTTAAAAGTTTATCGGCAAATATGGCCACAACCCCGCCTTCTCCGGAAGAGTCCTGGCGGGGCCCGTAAACATTGGCGAAGCGCAACACCGTGTAATTAATGCCGGAAACTTCCTTGTAAACCCGGAGGTAGTGTTCCACAGTGTATTTAGAAACACCGTAAGGGGACTGCGGCTTTGCCGGGTGGTCTTCGTCCACAGGCAGGCAGGAGGGATTGCCGTAAACCGCCGCGGTAGAGGCGTAAACGACCTTGCCCACGCCGCAGTCGGCGCAGGCGTTTAAAAGGTTAATAGCGCCGAGAATGTTAATTTGCGCGTC
>JAQVLS010000077.1 GCA_028704035.1 Desulfotomaculaceae bacterium
ATCGGCAGGTTTGCAGTGATCGATGACGCGATTCTTTCCTTATTCAGTTCTGAAAGCGGTGAATTTTTCGGCACCGAAATTTTTACGCAGATTAGCGAGTCGGAGTATATCGGGAAGGGTGTTTTATTCAGCGCGATGGGCAAGGTATCTTCCTGGTCGCTTCGCCTGGTAAGGGAAATGGGATAATTTTGCAAAAGGGGGCTGTCCCCCCCCCTCCCCTACCTTCACTTAAAATCGACGGTGGCGAAGTAGTCGTCCAGCGTTTCGGCCCGGCGGATTAGTTTCACTTCCCCGTCCGGCCTCAGCAGCAACTCGGCGGACCGCAGCCTACCGTTATAGTTGAACCCCATCGCGTGCCCGTGGGCGCCGGTATCATGGATAACCAGGACGTCCCCCGGCGTAATCTCCGGCAGGTTGCGGTCGATGGCAAATTTGTCGTTGTTTTCGCACAGCGAGCCGGTTACGTCATATACATGGTCCAGCGGCCGGTCTTCTTTTCCCAGCACGGTGATGTGATGGTAGGCGCCGTACAGGGCGGGACGCATCAGGTTGGCCATGCAGGCGTCCAAACCGACGTAGTTTTTGTAGATTTCTTTTTTGTGCAGGACTGTGCTGACTAAAAAGCCGAAAGGCCCGGTGATCATGCGACCAAGTTCCATAGTAATGCGCAGCGGGGCTAAACCCTGTTCGACTATTTTTTCTTCATAGGCCTTTTTAATTTCCCTGGAAAGAAGGTTGACGTCCACCCTCTTTTCTTCCGGATGGTAGGGAATACCGATACCGCCGCCAAAATTGACAAATTCCATCCTTACCCCCGTGGTCTGGTATATTTCTACCACCAAATCGAAGAGCATTTCCGCTGTGGCCACGTAACTGTATGGATCCAGTTCATTGGAAACTACCATAGTATGGAGGCCGAACCGCTTGACCCCTTTGTCCCTGGCCATGCCGTAACCCTCAAAAAGCTGTTTGCGGGTAAAACCGTATTTGGCTTCCTGGGGCAGCCCGATGATGGCGTTGCCGCCGCGCAGGGGGCCGGGGTTGTAACGGAAAGAGATCAATTCCGGCAGGCCCGCGTGTTTTTCCAGGTATTCAATATGGCTGATATCGTCAAGATTTATTATGGCTCCCAGTTCTCTGGCCTTGATAAATTCATGGGCCGGCGTGTTGTTGGAAGAGAATATGATATCTTCTCCGGCAAGGCCCACTTTCTCAGCCAGGACCAGTTCCGCCAGCGAGCTGCAGTCCGCTCCAAACCCTTCTTCCTTGAGGATTTTCATTAAATATGGATTTGGCGCGGCCTTCACCGCGAAGAATTCTTTGAATCTGGGCGCCCAATTGAAGGCGGCCAGAAGCCTGCGGGCATTCTCGCGTATAGCTTTTTCGTCATAAATGTGAAAGGGTGTGGGATATTTCTCTATAATCCGCTCAATATCGACTTTAGAGAATGGTAATGCTTTGGTCATGTCTGCCTCCCGTTTGAGTCCAAAGTAAAAAACACAGCATTTAAAGCCGTTTTTTACTGAACATTGCTAAAATGACTTACACCAAATTTTAATATAAGCCGACAACCTTTTCAAGGACTATAATCATGCCCCGTTAGGGGGCAGTCCCCAGTTATTACTATTTACCTGTAATATATTGGTGAACACTATGGATGGGTGATAAACAAAAGAAAGTTACTGGCAGCAATTTATAATTTTTGATAGAATTATTCCAATATTAAAGAATGGTGGGGAAATTTATAGTGCGTAGTAAAAATATTAAAAGGATCACGGCGGCGGCTGTCGCCCTAATCGTAATCGCGGCAGTGACGGCGCTGGCGCTGACATATTCCCCGGATTATCTAGCCGGCGTGGCACTGCGCTCCATGCTGAAGCCTGATGATAACCAGAAAAAGCAGCTTGTGCAGGAAGTAGGCCGGGAGAAGGCGGACGAACTACTGAAAGGATTGCAAAGCGCGGGTTCCGGCTCCGTAGCCAAACCAGGCGATTTTTTGGGAGCGCTGAAAAATGCCTTTTCTAAAGCGCAGCTGGAAGAAAATGGTGACATTGATAACGCTCAATATGACGCGTACAGCAGCATTATAGACAAGTATCAGGCGATTTTGGACAGCCAACAAGGAGAGTATGAGCAAAAGATCAACGCCCTTGTCGGCTCGGCCAGGCAGGAGTACCGGCAGGCAGGAAGCAAAAAACCTTTAGCGGCCAGAGAACTGTTTGAAAAATACAAGACCTCCGGAGAGGCGCTGGAAGCAGACTGCGACCGGCAATTCAGCGACTCCCTATCCGCTATGGAAGCGGAACTGCGGGCGAACAACCTGCCCACCGGGGCGGTGGCATACTTCAGAAGCGCCTACATCGTCATGAAGGATAATCATCGCGAAGAAATTCTGAATAAAGTGCTGGGGGCCGTGCAAAAGAATAAGTAGATGTTGGCTGGGGGGACTGTCCCCTTTTGGGAATAACTGGAGGGGTGATAGCTCCTCTTTGGGGAAGATGTGGGTGTGGCTTTTACCACTTGAAGGGGACTGTCCCCCGGCTGGTGGCGTGTGGCGTGTGACTGGGGGGACAGTCCCCTTTTGGGAATAACTGGAGGGGTGATAGCTCCTCTTTGGGGAGATTTGGGTGTGGCTTTTACCACGTGAAGGGGACTGTCCCCCGGCTGGTGTTGCCCCTGTCTAGAAGGGGTAGTCGCCGGTGAAGACTTCGGTGGCGGGGCCGGTCATGTAGACGTGGTTGTCTGCCGCCCACTCGATGAAGAGGTCTCCCTCCTTCTGGCAAACCGTCACCTGGCGTTCGGTGAGGCCGTTAAGCACACAGGCCACGACGGTGGCGCAGGCGCCTGTGCCGCAGGCCATTGTTTCCCCGGCGCCCCTCTCCCAGACCCGCATTATTACCTCGTCCCGGTTCAGCACCTGCACAAATTCCACGTTAGTTTTGCGCGGAAACACATCATGCTTCTCTATGCGGGGGCCGATGTCCCACAGGGGAACTCTGTCCGCGTCCGGCACGAGGATCACGCAGTGGGGATTGCCCATAGAAACCGCTGTCACATCATAGCTGGAGCCGCCTACGGTCAGGCGCTCGCCGACGACACAGCCCGGCCGGCCGGCCATCGGGATCTCCGCACGCTCCAGGCGGGGTTCGCCCATATCGACCCGCACAGATTGAACTAGGCCGTTCTCCAGGATCAGCTCCGGCGCCATCATCCCGGCCGGCGTCTCCACCCTGATCCGCTCTTTTTTTGTCATATTATGCTCGTACATGTACCTGGCCACACAGCGGATGGCGTTGCCGCACATCTCCGCCTCGCTGCCGTCGGCGTTAAAGATGCGCATGCCGACGTCACCCTGCTGCGGGGGCAGCAACAGGACCAGTCCGTCCGCTCCGACTCCAAAGCAGCGGCGACACATGGCTACAGCCAGTGCAGGCGCTTTTCCCAGATCTATCTTTTCTTCGTAACAATTGACCAGAATGAAATCGTTGCCCAGACCGTGTACCTTGGTAAAACGCAAGACGCGCCCCTCCATTCACAACATTATTCTATAACAAAACTAAACTTTGAGGTACATAACTTTTTTCCTGGCGCCCCTGATCAGGTGGTGGTATATAACACCCAGGACAGTTGGGGCCGAGGAAATGAGCGTTATAATCACCCACTGCAGACCGCTCAAGGGTATCACGTGGAAGACAGTCTGCAGAAACGGCACGTAGTTGATCACCAGCTGCAGCGCCGCCGAAATAGACACCGCTCCCAGCAGGTAAGGGTTGGTAAACAGACCTATCTCCAGGATGGTATGCGACTCCGAACGGCAGGTAAATACATAGAACAGCTGAAAAAGAACCAGAGTGTTAAAGGCCATCGTACGGGCCATCTCCACATCTCCCATGAACAGCCCGATCCGGAAAGCGGCCAGGGTGCCGAGGCCGATTATGGTCCCGCTGGTAATAATCCGCCAGGTCATACCGTGGGAAAAAACACTTTCTCTGGGATGGCGCGGGCGGCGGGTCATGATATCGCTGTCGTGGGGATCCACTCCCAAGGCCATAGCGGGCAGTCCGTCGGTAACCAGATTCATCCACAGGATCTGGATCGGCACCAGCGGCAGCGGCAGTCCGGCCAGTAAAGCGAGAAACATGGTCAGCACTTCACCTACATTACAGGAGAGCAGATAACGGATAAACTTGCGAATATTATCATAGATACCGCGCCCTTCCTCTATTGCGGCCACGATACTGCTGAAGTTGTCGTCGGTGAGGACCATCGCCGAGGCCTCTTTGGTGACGTCGGTCCCGGTGATGCCCATAGCAATGCCGATATCCGCTTCCTTGATTGCCGGCGCGTCGTTAACCCCGTCCCCGGTCATGGCTACCACCTGGCCCGCCTGTTTCAACGCTTTTACTATCTTCAGCTTGTGCCTGGGCGAAACCCTGGCATAAACCAATATTTTTTCTACCTGCTCGGCAAACTCATCGTCGGGCATGGTGTCCAGGTCACGGCCGGTCAGGATTTCACCGCCTTTGGAGAGAATCCCCATTTCCCTGGCAATGGCGCGCGCGGTAAGTTTGTGATCGCCGGTGATCATCACCACTTTTATGCCGGCCCTGCGGCAGGTCTGCACCGCTTTGACGGCCGCCGGTCTGGGGGGGTCGATCATGCCGGCCATGCCAAGATAAATGAGCTTTTGTTCAACATTTTCATCTGAAAAGTCCGTGCTTTCCTCGGGCAGTTCCCGGTAAGCAAAGGCAATCACCCGCAGCGCTTTGTCGGCGAGTTCGGCATTTTGGTTCAGTATTTCCGCCCTCTCCCATTTTGATAACGGTACAGCCAAACCTCCTTTTAGGCTATGCGTGCACAGGTCCAGGATCATATCCGGGGCGCCTTTCACATAAACCGCCAGTTCTCCGCCGGGTTGGCGGTATAATACGCTCATGCGCTTGCGGTCGGAATCAAAGGGAATTTCAGCCTCCCTGACCTCTTTTGTTTCCAGCCTTTCCTGCCACAAACCGGCTTTGGCGGCCAAAACCATAAGCGCCCCTTCGGTGGGATCTCCCAGGACAGACCACTCCCTGGCGGGCTGGCCTTTGGCCATGCCCCGAAACAGCCCCTTGACGCTGATCCGGCCGCGCTCCAGAACAGAGTTGTTGCAGAGAGCGGCAGCTTTCATCATTAAATTAAAATGCTGATCCTGCTTGTCCAACCCGCCTGTAAATTCACCCTTTGGATCGTATCCTTCACCCGTCACGTCAATGATGTGATCATTTATGATAATTTTTCGCACGGTCATCTCGTTCTGTGTCAGCGTCCCGGTTTTATCCGAACAGATTACCGTTGAACAGCCCAGGGTTTCAACCGCGGGCAGCTTGCGGATAACGGCCCGGCGCTTGATCATCCGCTGCACGCCCAGGGCCAGCGACACGGTAACTATGGCGGGCAGGCCTTCCGGTATGGCGGCGACAGCCAGGCTGACCCCGGCCAGGAACATCTGGTAGGCTTCCTCGCCTCTCGCGATTCCCAACAAGACTACCACGGCGCAGATGAAAAGACAAAAGGCCACCAACCACCGGCCCAACTGGCCCAGGCGGTGCTGCAGGGGGGTCTCTACCCGGTCCGCTTCCTGAATCATGCCGGCAATCTGGCCCATTTCGGTAGCCATACCGGTGCTCACCACGACGCCGCGTCCCCGTCCTCTGGTAACGACCGTGCCCAGGTAGACCATATTCGAGGCGTCACCGGGCGATAAGCCGTATGCGGGCAGGGCGCCCGGCAGCTTTAATACCGGCAGGGATTCGCCGGTAAGGGCTGATTCCTCTATTTCCAGGCTGGAAGTTTGCAGCAGCCGCAGGTCGGCCGGGATCCGGTCGCCTTCCTCCAGAAGGATGATATCGCCCGGGACCAGCGCCGCGGCCTGCAATTTGCGCTCCTGACCGTTCCTGATCACCCTGGCTTCCGGCGACGTTAGTTTCTTCAGCGCTTCCAGGGAGCGCTCGGCCCGGTATTCCTGGACAAAGCCAAGAATGGCGTTAATTGCTACGATAATCGCGATAGTTATGGCGTCGGCGTATTCCCCCAAAAGGCCCGAGATGGCGGTGGCGGCCAAAAGCACAAGCACCATAAAATCTTTGAACTGGGCGATAAAAAGCTTCCAAGCGGGGTCTCTGGGCGCTTTGACCAACTCATTGGGGCCAAATCTAGATTCCCGTTCTTTGGCTTCCTTATCCGACAGGCCTTTTTGCGGGTCGGTTTTAAGTTTTGCTAAAACCTCCTGTACGTTTAGAGCATACCAGCGGCTGGACATAACCATTCACCTCGTGTAAAAATTATTTCCTGATTATTCCAAGCATATTCGCCGGATGCTCAATATATAACCATTTTTGTGCGCGGCAGGTAAATCCAACTTGCTTTGTCAGACTGCCCCCGCTTGCCTCCCTCTTCAGTAACTTATGTCGTTATATGACCAGACAATTGCTCTGAATATAGTCACGCTTCACCTGTGGAATCATTTGTAATATAATGAAGCAGTATCTAGCAGGCATTGCGCCTGGATACAACTTTATTAACCGGAGGAAAAATTATGCCTTTTGACGGTCTCGTGCTGGCCTCGGTATGCGGCGAGCTTGAAAATAAACTTGCCGGCGGGCGCATCGAAAGGATCTACCAGCCCGGCAAAATGGAACTGGTCATCCTGGTTTACAAGCCGGGATCGCAGTGCAGGCTGCTGCTTTCAGCAGACCCCCAAAACGCGCGGGTGCACCTTACAACCGCCGCTGGGAAAAACCCTGCCGTTCCCCCTCTTTTCTGCATGGTCCTGCGCAAACACCTTGAGGGCGGGCGGATTGCCGGTTTTTCTCAACCCGGCCTGGAAAGAGTGCTTACGATCAAAATAGAGTCGCGGGATGAACTGGGTTTCCCTGCGGAGAAACATCTTATTTGTGAAATCATGGGGAAGCACAGCAATATAATCCTTTACGAGCCTTCAACTGAAACAGTGATTGACGGCATTAAACGTTACTCACATGCTGTCAGCAGGTTCAGGGAAATCCTGCCGGGCCGTCCCTACCTGTTCCCGCCCTCCCAGGACAAATTAGACCCCCTGACATTGGAAGAAAAGCAGTTTCGCCAGGCCTGTCTGGAAGCGCCCCTGGACACACCGCTGCCGCATGTGCTGCAGAAACGGTTTGCGGGCTTAAGCACTGTTACCTGCAGGGAAATAATCTATCGTGCCGGGTTGGCGCCGGATATGATCCTGGACCATTGCGGCGATCTCGAATTCAGGCTTATCTGGGAAGCTTTCTACAAAGTCGCCGGCCCGGCCGGAAGCGGGGTGTTTGAGCCCAGCCTGGCTGTAGACAAAAAAGGGAAGCTGCTGGATTTTGCGGCTGTTGACCTCAGCCACCTGGGGCAAACCAACAAACATGGTGAAATG
>JAQVLS010000078.1 GCA_028704035.1 Desulfotomaculaceae bacterium
AAGAAACCATAAAAGGCGGGCGCATAGTAATCAGTGATATGATCCGGGGGACCGGTGCCAGGGCGGCGGTATTTGCGGTAAACATGCTGGTCAACACTGTTTCCGGTGGTACATGGACATATGAACGGTACAAAGAATGGCTGGAGGATGCCAGGTTTAGGGTATGCCCATGGGAAGAGGTAGGAGGCGCACAATTAATCATGGGTATAAAAGAATAATGAATAAAAGTATGCGATTTATAAAATATGCCGCAGCAGGATTTTTTGTTTAGCCTCAGTTTCTGTTTTTTTATGTTGGATTAACATCTATAGCCGAGATAGGCATGAAACCCAAATACAAAACGCACTAGTAATAATTCTAGCGCGTTTTGTATTTGGTTCAAACTATTGCCTGAACAAAAAGATGCGTATTAATCTAAACCCAAAACCTGCCTGGCGTTTTCCCCAAGTATTTTCAAGATTGCCTCTTCAGAAATATTTAAATTCGAAATTGATTCGATATTCTTTTTTACATCCACACTGGGCCAGTCAGTACCAAACATAAACTTATGGGCAAATCGTCCCATATCGGGAAAATACTCTAAAAGCTTTTTAGGAGGTAAGCCTGAAACATCAATATAAATATTCTTATGCAAACGAACCATGCTGACTGCTTCATTATACCACGGACCCCGTCCACCGTGCGCCATAATGATTCTCATATTCGGGAAATCTACAGCCACGTCATCAAAAAAGATGGGATTCGCATATTTTAACCGGGTACCATAATAAATTGAAGTCCCCGTATGAAAAAGCACAGGTATGCCGAGTCTTTCAGCAACAGCATATAACGGGTACATGAAATTGTCATTGGGATAGTAATAATTGTATGAGGGTACAAGCTTGAGCCCCTTAAAGCCGCGATTTAATACTAAATCCTCTAACATTTTACCCATATTAGGATGTATATAAGGATTTATCGTGCAAAACGGTATTAGTCTCGGGCTTACCCGGCAAAAATCTTCTACCGCCTCATTAGTACAAATACCTGTTGACAAAGGCGAAATTTCTGCTAATATAACAGAATAATCTACGCCGTTGTAATCCATCAATTGCAAAAAAGCATGGGGGTCGCTATGTTTTCTACAAAAAGCCACATATTCTTCTTTGGAAGGAAAGGCACTCGAAAAAAAATTAAAGGCATCTTCACCAAATGTTTCGTACTCTGACAGGTGAACATGAACATCTATTACAGTTTTTTTCAATTAAAATCTACTCCAATCCTTATAAATCAGTATTCCTTCATCTCCTTTATATTACCATCCCCAGACGGGATAATATAATATGCGTAACCAATTGGATTAATAATTATTAAATATAAATAAATTCATTAAGAAAACGGTAATATATAATAGATCAAATGGAGGTGTTATTTTAGGTGATCGATATCCACAGCCACATCCTGCCCGGTTTGGACGATGGGGCGGCCACTATAGAAGAAGCTATCGCCATGGCCAGCTGTGCTATTGCGGATGGGATCAAGCAAATGGTGGTAACACCACACGTGAAATCAAGGACGTATCCCAGCAAGGAAGCGATCCTGGATAAAATGGCAAACCTGCAAGATGTGCTGCAGAAAAAAGGAATCAACCTTCTTCTCCTGCCTGGCGCTGAATACAGAATAGATCCGGAACTGCCCCGGCAGTTGGCTAAGGGAGAACTTCTGACTATTAACAATAAAGGGCGATACCTACTGGTAGAATTTTCTGACGTCTCTGTTCCCGATTATACAGCAGACCTTTTCTTTAAACTGCTACAGCTGGGCGTAACACCAATTATTGCTCACCCGGAGCGAAGCTCAATCTTTATTGAAGATCATAACAGTCTATACGAATTGCTGTCGAATGGCGCTTTAGCGCAGTTAACATCCGGCAGTTTAACCGGCTATTTTTCTCCTGAAATAGCATCTACCGCCAGGTCTTTTTTGGAGAAAGGCTATGTCCAATTTATCGCTTCCGATGCACATAGCCGCAGCGGCCAACTATTACATTTCAAGCCGGCAGTAAGGGAAGTGATGCGTCTGCTCGGCGAAGAACAGGGGCGTCGCCTGTTGATAAAAAATCCTCAATGTGCTGTTCGGGGAGAGCTAATCGAGGCTTGCGAATTGATGAAAAAAGCAATCTGATTGCGAGTATAAACAAAAAAGATTCTAAGAGAATACTTACGCCATAGTACCCAGCTCACCATTAGGTTCGGGATATTAGATTCACTCGGCCTCAGCGTGCGCCTTCATAAACAATTGATCAGCATGGAACTTCCGGAAAAAGCCCAGATCTGTGTTTCCGGTTGCCCCAATAATTGCAGCGAGGGTTATTTACGTGACATAGGCTTTTTGGGGAAGAAGAACGGCTGGGGTATGATTGTAGGCGGAACTTCCGGACGGAGACCACGTATCGGGGGGGATGTTATTGCTGAGAGCCTAACCGATGATCAGGCAGTCGAACTGGCACAAAAATGCTTGGCATATTATAAAAACAATGCCAGGCACAGAGAAAGAACATACAGGTTTATTGAAAGGATTGGCATCGATGCTTTCAATAAACCTGTACTAGAAGCCGACGATGTATAGTAAAGGTAAAGTTTTCCATACAATGTTTTTTTACTTTAGTTGATAAATGATAATGATGACTTTACCACACATACAACTGCCAGGGACATAGATCTCGCGGCAACTTCAAGATTTCCAAATAAGCACTAAACCCGCATTAGATAAAAAATGAACAGGTACCAACACCTTAGATAGTAAATTTGGACACGTTAGAGGCGATTCTAACGCGTCTTGTTATTTAATATAACAAATATTATGTTTGTGAATACCTTTTGAAAGAAGCTAGTTTACATAATATCTATTAGCGGAACATAGAAATGGGCCAATAAATATGTTTTTTATCAGAAAAGAATATAGAATTTTTCTCGGATCCTACATTCCAGCATGATTCAGCTTTTTTAAAAAAGTGCATACACAAAGAAGGCACCGAAGAAGCCCTATCCCACTGCGAAATGGTTAGATACTTATTTAACGCCAGTCATCGGATTTGCTGTTACAAGCAACTAATCCAAATCTATTTTGACTCAACTAACGATCAGTTTTCAAGGTTCATCCATTTTTATGGTTATGGGATTGGCACCATTTACCTGCAACTGCATAACTCATGTTATTATATTAATTTGTTTTAAGAGCTCTAAATAGTTGTGCCGCTTCATAGCCCATATTAAATGCCTTCATATTTAAATCCAAATTCTTTTCTGGAACTGATAAACCTATGATACGCCCAAATGTTTCCTTTGGAATGGACGTATATCCAATACCAGCGAGTGCACCTACCATAACAACATTTTGTACAACAGGATTGCCTGCTTGGGTGGCTATAGAAGTGCTTTTTATTATTACAACATGTGCTGATATCTCCTTGAGCTTCCCGAGTAAGGTGTCGATATCTGGATAATTATCCTTGCCCATTAGAACACCGACTGGGTAAACGGGGCGGGGGTTAACGATGATCTTAACGCCAGGACTGCCAAATTCCAGAGCTGCCCGCGTTGCCTCCACTGGCTCAAAACCTACAATCACATCTGCAGAGCCAGCAGGTACAATGGGTCCATAAAGTAATTTGCGGGACAACCTGATGTGTGAGGATACTGAACCGCCACGCTGGGACATACCGTAAGATTCACCAACAGTAACTTTATAACCAACTGCCGCAGCTGCTTTAGCCAGGATCTCAGAAACAAGAATATTGCCCTGGCCGCCTACTCCTGTGATAACCAAATTCATGGGATCTTTCATATTAGTCCACCCCCTCTACAATAATTGCTCCAACCGGACAAAGAGAGGCACAAACTCCACATCCCGCACATACAGCTTCGTCTATAGCAGCCTTCCCCGCTGCTTGGTCCCAGATGTTGCCTGGACAACCCCATACCGAGGTGCAGAAACGACCGCAACCGCAAGTATCACCCCGGCAAAGGGATTGATCAACATAGACCTTTCTCTTCTGCCGCTCTCGACGTCTTGCGACAAGTGCACATTCCTGGCGGAGGATCAGTACCTTTAAACCCGGCTCTCTCAGAAGAAAACATATTTTCTCAGCTACGTGGTTGCTGTCAAAAGGATCGGCTATTTCACATGTTACACCAAAGCCCCTGACAATGTCTTCAATGCGAATTTTGCTTACGGGCATGCCCTGAACGGTTATTCCAGTACCGGGGTGAGGTTGGTGCCCGGTCATGGCGGTAACACCGTTATCAAGTACAATACACATAAAATCAGAGCCGCTGTAATGACCGTTAATAAGGCCAGGTATTACAGCATGGTAAAATGTTGAATCTCCTACAAATGTAAGCGCCGGCCTCTTTAAACCAAACCTGCCGAGCTTACTGAGGCCCCCGGCAATAGACGGTCCTGCTCCCATGCAATGCAAGGTGTCAAAAAGGTTAAAACCTGTATCCCAAGCGCCTAGACAATAACATCCAATATCACCGGCAACTATGCAATCTCTTCCGTCTACCGCGATAGCCGTTTTAACAGCCCAAAAAGAGGCCCGGTGAGGACAACCCGGACACATAGCGTATTCCCGCGGTGGGATCATAGCTTCAATTTCTGCGATCTTATTTCTGGGATAACCAGGTATGTGATACTGGATATCTTTAACATTAGCTAAAGCCTGTAAAATGATATCAACGTTCATTTCACCGCAGGAGGGACCGCGCGTTCCAGCGACATCGCCTGATATTTTACCAAAAAACCTAACTTTATTGGTACTTTTTCTGGCATAGAGAAGCATAACTCCCTCCTCAAGAAAAGGACGTACCTCCTCCGCGAAGATTACATTTTTGACCCCTTTAAGATGAGAGAGTATGAAATATTCAGGCAAAGGATATGTGGTTCCTACTCTTACAAGCTTTATTTCGTCCCTAAGACCAAGCATATTTATTGCTTCTCTGGCATACAGCAGGCTTGTGCCGCTACAAAATATCGCGGTTTCCGCCTGTTCAGGTCCCTCGGCGAAATTCAGTCCGCACTCCTCCAGAACAAGAGCAGCCTTCCCTACCCTATCTCTTGCTTTCATGTGAAATACGGTTTTAGTTAAAAAACATTCACCAGCCGGAAAGAAGGCTGTTCTTTTTTCCCGAAGCGGTTCCCCAAGCTTTACCAATCCACGGGAGTGAGCTATTCTTGTTACAGAGCGAAGTAGAACCGGTCCCTTGATCCTTTCTGAGAGTTCAAAAGCCAACCTGGTCATGTCCTTTGCCTCTTCCACAGACGAAGGTTCGAGCACCGGGACCATGGCTGCTTTCGCCAGGTAACGCGCGTCATACTCTTTTACACTTGAATGTCCCTGTGGATCGTCTGCCACCGTTACTACCAACCCGCCTTTACATCCACCAAGATTCATACTGGTTAGAAAATCAAAGGCCACATTCAAACCATCTGACTTCATTACGCACATAGCTCTCAGTCCGGCAAACGAAGCTGCGGCAGCACCTTCCAGAGAAACTATCTCATTAACTGACCATTCAGTATAAATTTCTGAGGCTGGAATCCTGGCCAGTGTTTCGATAATTTCTGTTGTAGGTGACCCGGGATATGATGCGGCAAAACATACTCCTGTTTCAATTGCGCCGCGGGCAATCGCTTCATTCCCGTTCAATAAAACCTCATCCCCCTGCTTACCTTCAATTACATCTTTCCAGCTCATTTAGAGCCACCTCCAGTGACAAGGAAAAATTCTTTTTCCCTAGCGGATAGTTTCAAATATGTCGCGTCTGGCCTTTCCAACACGCGTTTCTTTTTATTGAACACCGCTTTTCTTAATAAAGGCAAGAGTTTCCCTGGGTATTCCTTTATTTCTATAACACCGTTTACAATAGCATGCTCTACCAATTTCACGCCTTTAGCAGTCCTTGTAATTAATGTATTCCAGCCGTAATCGCTTTCGGTTGAACCCACAGACAGATCTGCCAGCTCAGATAGAGGGTCATAACATATAAGGCAGGAATCTCTAATGTATTCTCGTATTTCCTCAAACGGCAAGCAAGTTTCTTTGCTTTTTCTCTTGAATACTACATCACCGGGTATATCCATTATTTCGTATTTGTCCAGCCCTTTAAATTTAATAAACTGATAAAATTCCGGTGAAAAGGATCCCATGCAAAATAGTCCTATAATAAAAGATATTTTTTCCCCTTTTATTTCTGTTACCTGCTGCATTTTTCTCGCTGCGGTAACCTGACAGGGCCGGCCGATGACCCCTATATTCTTAAAGCCCTTCTTCACCGCTTCCTGGAAAAGGCTTAAGTTTGGTGAAGCGGTATACTTCGAGCCTGCACATGCGAGCATATCACCTGCACAAGCAGCAATAATCGGTTTAGCGCCGTTGAAATTGCCTCCAGTCATCAAAGCACAATCAAAAATGCCTGTTTCCAGGGCTAATATAGACAAAGCCGTAACAACACCGCCATACTGTCCCCTGCGGCGGATAGATTCATCACAAGCTCTGGCAAAAGAAATCATTTCGTAATTTCCAAGCACCATATCTAATTCTATAGAGCCAAAAGTTTCTTTTCTTAAATCTGCGTATTTAGTAGAAGCACGTGGACAGATCCGGTAGCAGGTCCCTTCGCTTATCTTGCAATCATGAATAACCGCTACCCTTTCACCATAACACTTTATATACGGGCAGTAACCAATACAGGCGCCACAACCACTACACAAACCAGTACTAATGATGTTCTTTTTTAATCTTGCTGCAGAATTATTTCCAACACCACATTCCCCCATATGATGCACCCCCTCTAAAGTTTATATATTTATATATATCAAAAACAAACATTACAAAATAATGCATCCTAACTAAAGTTATCTATAGAATAACATATTTCATAAGATAAATGTACAGTTTAAAATATGCTTTTTAAAAATAGTAATACCCCGCAAAAACAGACAATTAAGTTATTTAAGAAAAGTCAAAATTGTAATAATTCATTGCAAATTAGAACATAAGTGTTACTCAACTGCAAATGATATCATCAATCTGTATACCCTGAGGCAATATTAAAAATATTGCAAATATAATATAAAACCATGCGTGATCGGTTTACCAGAAACATTAATCAGTGCCATTTAATCCCTGGGAATTACCCAGGGCGACAACAGTCGTTCTCTGTTGACGTTGGGATCAACGCCCTCACCCATGAAGTAGATGATGA
>JAQVLS010000079.1 GCA_028704035.1 Desulfotomaculaceae bacterium
CCTGCTAATGCAGCAGGGAGGTCCCAAACGCAAAGACGGGCTGCCTTTAAGAGACCCGGCCGTATCAATCGGGTCTTTGGGAAACGGTTCCTTAATAGCGGGAACTGCAACCGATCATCGCGCTGGAACGCTTCAGGAAACAGGAAATCCAACCGATATAGCGATTAAAGGGCCGGGGTTCTTCATGGTGAGGACTACCGGGCAGGAGGATCCGGATCAGGTTTATTACACCCGCAGCGGTATTTTTAAAGTAGACAATGAAGGCTACCTTGTACTCAACGAAAGATACCGCGTGCTCGGCGAGGCCGGCGAAATAAGGGTGGGAAGCGATAAATTCACAGTATCCGCCGATGGTTCAATTGATGCCGGCGGGACAATTGTGGGCAGGCTGCGGCTTGTTGAAGTGGCTGATCTAAATAGCCTCAGCAAGGAAGGAGAATGCCTTTTTACCGGGCCCCAGGGTAGTGCAAGGCGGGCTACTGAAACAACTGTTATACAGGGCCAACTGGAGGCGTCCAATGTCAACGTTATTGATGAAATGGCTCAATTAATAGTTGTAATGCGTGCCTATGAGGCCAACCAGAGGATGATTCAGAACTATGATGAAATTCTCCACAAGGCGGTAAACCAGGTAGGCAGCATCAGGTAAGGCGGGATTTGAGTCCAACATTATATTAAATTTGCGAGGTGATATTTATGCTGCGTACTATTGCCGGGTCTGCGTCGGCGCTGAACGCCCAACAAATAAAAACTGATACCATTGCCAATAACCTGGCCAATATAAACACCGCAGGCTATAAAAAAAGCCGGGCTGACTTTACCGAACTCATAGGCCAGGAACTTGGCAGCAGCGGTATGCCGGTTGCTACCGGCGGCCGGGATCAGAGAGGGCCTATGGTGGGAGGCGGCGCAACAGTATCCGGTATCGCAAACAATTTAACATCCGGACAACCTCTTGAGAACCGAAGGCCGCTGGATCTCGCTGTTTTCGGGGAGGGGTTTTTTAAGGTTGTCCTGCCGGGGGGAGAAGAGCGATATACCCGCGACGGGACCTTCAGCCTTGATGCAAACGGCAACATGACAACTCCTGGCGGCTACAAACTGGCAGGGATAAGGATCCCGCCCGGCTCGGCGGATATTACCATAGCGGCCGATGGGAAAATTAGTGTTAATGAAACGGGAAAAATAACCGGGGCGGGACAGGTTAAAATTTACAGGTTCAATAGCGCCTCGGCACTGAAAGCGGAGGGAGAGAACCTTTTTTCAGCTGTGGGAGTGGCTCTGGAAGGGATTCCCGGCAGTAAGGGTTTCGGCATGCTCAGGCAGGGCTGCCTGGAAGCGTCAAATGTCGATCTTACGGAGGAAATGGCCGGCCTTATCGAAGCCCGGCGTGCTTACAGTTTTAGCGCCCGCATCATGCGCACGGCTGATGAGATGTTTGGGTTGGCCAACAATTTGCGGAAGTAAGGTGATTTGCATGCAGGATGCAACGGCGCCGAAATGCGAGCTGAAGTACGTATCGCCCGCCGCCGAAATCCAGGTAGGTATCGCCGAACTGAAGGTTACAGGTCAACCGGACCGTTTAATTACAGCGGGCCTTGGATCATGTGTCGGTCTTACATTATACGATCCCCTGACAAAGATCGGCGGATTGCTGCATATTATGCTCCCCGACAGCACTTTATTCAGTAAGGTAACGAAACCCGCCAAATTCGCGGACCTGGGCATACCACTGATGGTAGCGGAGATTAAGCGGCGGGGAGGCTGGGTCGGCAACCTCCAGGCCAAGATGGCCGGAGGGGCGCAAATGTTTTCAGGAGCAAATGACAAGTTTATGTTAAATATCGGTGAACGCAATATTGTTATGACCAGGCTCATATTGAGAGGATTGGGCATCAAGGTACTGGCGGAAGAGGTAGGAGGCAGCAAGGGCCGGACGATGATCCTGGATACCGCAAACGGCCGGGTTCTCATCCGGACAGTAGGGACGCCAATAAAGGTGATTTAATGGAAATATTGTGGTATTCGGGGGGGGAATAAATATTGGCTGAAAGCGAAGTAATTTCAGGCCTCTATATGGATGCCCTGCAAGAGATTAGCAATATTGGTCTCGGCAATGCCGCCACAGCCCTTGCTGAGCTGCTGAATAAAAAGGTGGAACTAGCTGTGCCGAAAGCCAGGTTCCTTGATTTTGAACAGGTATTTGCCATGATGGGCGGGGTTGAAGAAGTGGTGTCGTGTGTGAATTTGAGCCTGGGGGGTGATATTCCCGGCACTGTGATGTTTTTGTTTATGGAGCATAGCACTTATAACCTTATTGACATGCTGATGGGATATAAATTAGGTACAACCTCCGCGCTTGATGATATGGGGATATCCGCCATATCGGAAATAGGGAATGTTTTAACAGGCTCTTTTATTAATGCTATTGGCGGCATGACAGGTTTAAAAATGAACACCACGGTGCCGATGTTTGCCTTTGATATGCTGGGGGCGATACTGAGCGCCTCTCTTGTAGCCGGCGGCCACTGGGGCGATAAAATTCTCGTGATTGAGACCTTGTTTTTTCAGAACTATGATCAGATCAAAGGACACTTTTTTCTACTGCCTGAAACAGGAGCTTTAAACAGGCTGTTTAAAACTCTGGGTATGCCTGTTGAATGTTAAGAGATACGGGAGGTAAATATACTTTGGGCAAACGGATCCTTGTTGTAGATGACGCAGCTTTTATGAGAATGATGATTAAAAATATATTAACCAAAAACGGCTATGAAATTGCCGGAGAAGCGGAAAACGGGCAGACTGCGATAGAATTATATAAAGAGCTTAAACCCGATCTTGTTACTATGGATATTACAATGCCCGAAATGAACGGTATAGAAGGGGTCAAGGCTATTCGGGCAATTGATCCGAACGCAAACATCATCATGTGCAGCGCCATGGGACAGCAGGCCATGGTAATGGAGGCCATCCAGGCGGGGGCAAAAGATTTTATTGTAAAACCCTTTCAGCAGGACCGGATTCTGCAGGCCATCGGCAGGGTACTGGCCAGGGCCGAGTAAGCGGCAGGATTAAAGTTTACTACAGCCGGTTAAACCCGGTAGCATAATAATAAATTTAGGGTTGGTAAAACTATGGACATTTTATCTCAAATCGAAATAGATGACTTGCTGGACGCCCTTTCAACCGGCAAGGTACAAATGAATGACTTACAGGATTCCCAAAAACAAAAAGATCATAAGCTATATGATTTTCGACGCCCCAATAAATTTTCCAAAGAACATCTTCGCACCCTGCAGATTTTACACAGTGGATTCGCCCGCATCCTGTCCAACGTTTTGACAGGTTACCTGCGCAGCAATATTCAAATTGAAGTTGCGTCGGTTGACCAATTGACCTTTGAAGATTTTATCCATTCGATTCCGACCCCGTCGGTACTTATAGAGTTTTCTTTAAATCCTTTAAAAGGAACCGCTATAGCCCAGCTGGATCCTGTTTTTTTGTTTCCGATGATCGACCTTTTTTTTGGCGGGAACGGTGAGGCGCCCAAAGATATCCGTGATTTGACCGACATAGAACTTTCAGTAGCCAGAAAATTAACTATAAAGATATTGGATAATCTAGCCCTGGCCTGGAAGGACATTGTCCAGGTCAAGCCGGCAATTGAATCGGTGGAAACTAATCCCCACCTGCATCAGGTGTATTCCTTCAACGAAATTGTAGCACTGATTTCCTTTGCCACTCAGGTAGGGGAATCGGCAAAGGGTTTTATCAACCTTTGTTTCCCCTTTACCCTGCTTGACCCGGTGATATCCCATCTGACTTTAAAAAGGCATTTTGGCCCCGAGGCATCAGACCTTAGTGGGCTTGAAAGAAAAAAAATGGTGCACTGGCTTGGTCAGCCGTCACTAGAACTTACGGTTCTAGCCGGGCAAACATGGGTGAACGTCAACGAATTTCTTCATCTGCGGGAAGGCGATGTGTTGTTGCTGGACAGAAGGGTGGATCAGGATATGGATATGTACATAGAGGAACAGATGAAATTCAAGGTGCAGGCCGGTAAACTTGGCAGCCAGCTTGCTGTTCAAATTACAGCGCTGGCGGAAGGGGAAAAAGATGTCTAGATTTTTAAAGCAGGAAGAAATTGAAACCCTCCTGAACCCGCAAAATAATGAACCAGGCCCGCCGGAAAGGGCGGAGGCGGTTGCATCGGAAGGGCCGCCAGAGAAATATATCGCAGAGGAAGACGTACCCGCAGGGGAAATGACAGGCGCTGAAGGCGTCCCTGCAGAGCAGGCCGCCAAAACAGATACGGCGCCGGTCGGGGAACAACAGGGTATTGTCGGGGAATATATAACTGATGAAGAAAAGGACGCCCTGGGGGAGATTGGTAACATCTGCATGGGGTCGGCGGCCACTACACTATCCATGCTGCTGAACCAGAAGGTGAGTATTACAAGCCCGAAGATTACAATATCAACGTTAGAAGAACTTTTTAGCAATTTCTTGAAACCGCACATAACTATACATGTGCGCTTCATTGAAGGGCTGTTGGGGTTCAATCTTTTAATTATGAAGGTCCGTGACGCAAATATTTTGGCCGATTTGATGATGGGCAGGGAAGGTATAAGCATATCTGAAGAAATAGATGAAATCAGCATAAGCGCGGCGTCCGAGGCCATGAACCAGATGATCGGGACGGCTTCCACATCAATGGCTGCAATGTTTAACCGTACAGTAAATATTTCGCCGCCTAAAACAAAGATATATTACAGGACCGATGATTCAGGCCCCCCGGAATTTGGTGTGGAAGGGCCGGTGGTTGTGGTCTGGTTTAATATGAAGATAGGAGATATACTTGATACCCAAATTATGCAAGTGATGGGGCTTGATACCGCTAAGGAGGAAGCAGGTCTTATTCTCGGTGAATTAATAGAGCCGCACAAAGATAAGCCAGCGCCGGGAGCGGAAGAACAACCGGTTGAAAAATTATCCGGCGTTACGGATGATAAAATTAAGGAATCTGATCCGGAACCGCCGGTATTTGTTAAACCGGTAAAACAATATGAACCGCCGGCGGCGGAAATGACGCCGCATCGCCCCGCCGTGGTTCGCCACGCTCCGTTAGGGCCTGAACCGGCGGTTCACGGTTTTGACCAGCAGCGTCTGGATTTAATCCTTGATATACCTTTAAAGGTTACGGTGTTATTGGGCAGAACGAGGTGGCCGATTAAAGACATACTGGGTCTGGCGCCTGGTTCTGTAGTCGAGATGCAGAGTCTTGTGGATGAGCCGGTGGAGATCCTGGTAAACGGCACGCTGGTAGCCACGGGCGAGGTGGTAGTAGTAAACGAAAATTTCGGAGTAAGGATCTCCAATATTATTGGACCCAGGGAAAGAATTCAAAATCTAGGATCTTAAAACACTTAAAAGTCCTTTAAAAGGGCTTTTTTGCACCTATTATTTTCCCGCAAAACAGGTTAAATTAAGAAGATGCCGGGAGGTGTTAAATTGAGGATATTTGCCATCGGGGATGTCCATCTTTCCTTTCGTAAAAGGGTTGACCCGACTAGCTGGGACAACGTTGAAACGTATAAACCAATGGATAAATTTGGAGAAGAGTGGCGGGAACATTCCAGGAAAATTTACGAGAACTGGATGAATACGGTAGAAACAGGTGACATAGTCCTCATGCCCGGTGATATTTCCTGGGCTTTAAAACTTGCTGAGGCAAGGTTTGATCTTGAATTTCTCGGACTGCTGCCGGGTACTGTCATATGTGTAGCCGGCAATCACGATTACTGGTGGCAGAGCCTGGCGCAGGTCCGGGCGGCCCTGCCTGATAATATGGCAGTTATTCAAAATGATCACGTACTTGTCGGCGATATTGCCATATGCGGTTCCAGAGGGTGGTGGTGCCCCGGCTCACAATATTTTACCAGCGATGATATGAAGATATACCGCAGGGAATTAATCCGGATGGACAATTCTCTAGGGAGTGTTGATTTAAAAAAGGTTAAAGATATAATTGTATTAATTCATTTTATGCCCACGGTCGAGAGCCACGAAAAAAATGAATTTATTGAAATGTTTCAAAAGTACGGAGTGGGTACCGTTATATACAGCCACCTGCATGGCGGGGCAGTGCGCCTGCGTCTGCCGGAAAGCGCTTGGGATATTAATTTTCATCTTGTAAGCGCTGATTTTCTAAACTTTTCCCCTCTTCTTATTAAGGAGTTTTAAAAACAAATTGACAGGATTAACAAGGTTTAATGGATTAGAGAGGTGTGTCCCCATTCCGCTGTCTATTACCACGCAGGGACAAAAGTTACTAGTGAAGCGGGGAATCTTCTCCTGTTATAAATATTTTTTTAGAATGGAGCGAATTTTTTGAAGACGGAAGCGGTTTTGTTTGACCTGGATGGTACCCTGGTTGATTCATTGCCTTTGATATACAGGACTTACCG
Organism: Desulfotomaculaceae bacterium; assembly: GCA_028704035.1. Taxonomy (GTDB): domain Bacteria; phylum Bacillota; class Desulfotomaculia; order Desulfotomaculales; family Pelotomaculaceae; genus Syntrophopropionicum. The sequence continues at coordinate 6,468 of JAQVLS010000079.1, forward strand.
GTACGTGTTTGATGAAATGGGTATACCGTGGGATGAAAAAGGTATTGAAAAGATGATCGGGCTGCCGTTAAAGGATATCGGGAAGCATTTTACAGGGAAAGAAGAGTCTCGTTTTGAAGATCTTTACCAGGTTTACTACCACCGTGATCTTGATTCTTTTACCAGGCTTTTTCCCGGCACCCTGGCCATGTTGAGCAATCTTAAGAAACGGCAAATAAAACTAGGTATTGTTACTTCTAAAGGAAAGCCCGGCACTACAAGGACCACAGCTTTTACCGGTATTGATCGTTTTATGGACGTAATTATTACCGCGCATGATTTGTTAAAGCACAAACCAGACCCGGCGCCGCTGCTGCATGCTGTAAAATTCCTCGGAGCGCATGTTTCAAGGACCATATATATTGGTGACAGCAGATTTGATATTTTAACCGGCCGGAATGCCGGCGCCCGTACCCTGGGTGTAACCTGGGGACTTGCCGGTCGCGAAGAAATGGCGTCACTGCAGCCCGATGGAATAATAGACCGGTGGGACGAACTGATGAAATATATTTAGTAAGATTTTTATGCCGGAGGTCTGAAATTTGATTATTGGGGTATTAACGCTGCAATTACACCTGGGGGAAGCAAATTCTCTGAAAGATAAAAGACGGATACTAAAGAGCCTAATAGAACGGATAAAAAACCGTTTTAATGTGTCTGTGGCTGAGGTAGACCACCAAGACTTATGG
>JAQVLS010000080.1 GCA_028704035.1 Desulfotomaculaceae bacterium
ATTGTGCAGACGAAAAACATATCTTATGGACTCTCAGGCCTGTCCACTTTCCAGAAAGGGCTTTGCCAAAAAAAACAAGGAAATATATAATTTCTCATTGGTAGTTACAATTAAGCCATATTCCAGAAATTTCACGCTCTGGAACGGGATGCTAAAGGACGGTCAATAATGGTTTGATACAGCGAATTTCTAATTTGACAGTTTGTCAGCTATCCCGGAGGCAATGGGAAAGGGGAAATGGATATTTCCAGAATCAGGCGCGTTCTGTATGTGTTTGTAACCTGCTTGTTAATGTTTTCTTTAACGTTGACTGCCGCCAATGCGGCTGCTAACCCGTACCCGGCTGACAGCCCAATGCACGTGTATTGGAATAAGTACTACGCAGACAGCTACGCAAAACCTGTAACACCGGCGCAACCGACCACCCCAGCAACACCTGCTGCACCAATGACGCCAACGACACCGACCACACCGCCGGGGTCATATTGGAGCAATTATTACGGCAGCAACTATGGCAAGTACACAGCTAAACCGACGACAACGACGACACCGACGACACCGACAACACCGACGATAGGGCAGGAGGCTTCAATCCTGATCACAGAAGAGAAGCTGATGTTGGATCTGGTAAATCAGGAGAGGGCAAAAGCAGGGCTTCAAGCCTTTACTGTTAATGCTAAACTTGTTGAACTAGCCAGGATGAAAAGCCAGGATATGTACCAAAAAAATTATTTCAGCCATACCTCGCCAGCCTATGGCAGCGCATTAGACATGGAAAAGAAAGCTGGTGTTTCAGCCAGGGTTATGGGAGCGGAAAACATTGCAAAGGCTGCCACAACCCAGAGGGCGCATGAGCTTTTTATGAACAGCGAGGGACACAGGGCCAACATCATGAATTCTATGCACACGACCATTGGTATAGGTATTGTTAAGACACAATACGGGGTTGTTGTTACCCAGTTGTTTACTGGCAATTAAAAACAAACAATTACAATTAAGGGCACGGTTACGTGCCCTTAATTTGTTTTGATGAAACTGTTTTAGCTTGTTTTTATTATCGGGGACATTCCACGGCATGCTGGAATACTTGTAGAAGAGGTGTCTGAATAAAAATAAATGTTAACAAAAAAGAATATAAATCTACATCTGGTGCAAGAATTTATTGTATAGGGGGATATAATTTGATCTATTTCGATAGTGCAGCCACTTCGTGGCCGAAACCTCCGGGGGTCTGGCAGGCAATGGAACATTGCATTAAATCCGTGGGCGCAAACCCCGGTAGATCCGGTCACCGGATGGCTGTTCAGGCGGGCAGGCTGGTGGATGAAACAAGGGAACTGCTTTCCCTGCTCTTTAATATATCAAACCCGGACAGGATTATTTTCACTTTAAATGCTACTGAGTCACTAAACCTTGCTATAAAAGGCCTGCTAAAACCGGGAGACCACGTAGTGACCAGCTCCATGGAACACAACTCAGTAACCAGGCCGCTGCACATAGTACAAGGAAAAGGTGTCGAGGTTACCAAGGTCGCCTGCTCCGGCGATGGCTGTATTAGAGTGGATGATATAGAAAGCGCTTTAAGGCAGAATACCGCCGCCATAGTTATTACACATGCTTCCAACGTGACAGGTACATTGATGCCTCTGGCGGAAATAGGGCAGCTGACAAAAAGAAAAGGTCTGAAATTAATTGTAGATGCGGCCCAGACTGCTGGCGTTTTTAACCTTGACGTTTCATTCATGAATATACACCTGCTGGCTTTCCCGGGACATAAAGGACTCTATGGCCCTACAGGCACAGGCGGGCTATATTTAGCCGACGGTTTGGAACTGGCGACTCTTAAGGAAGGCGGCACCGGTAGCATGTCACATCTACCCGGACAGCCCGGCGTATCGCCGGAACGCTATGAAAGCGGCACGTTGAATTCCGTCGGCATATCAGGGTTGGCTGCAGGCCTAAAATTTGTAAGAGATGAAGGAACGGAGAAGATCAGACAGCATGAAATGAATCTCACCAGTCGTTTTCTCAAAGGGGCGGAAAAAATAAAAGGCCTTAGAGTTTATGGCCCGACTGAATTATATGAGCGTGCGCCGGTGGTGGCCTTCAGCCTGGAGGGGAAAAATTCCGGCCAGGTAGGGACGGCGCTGGACCAGCAGTATAATATCGCCTGCCGGGCCGGCCTTCACTGCGCTCCCGACGCGCACAGGACACTGGGTACCTTTGAGAATAAACTGGTGCGGTTTAGTTTTTCGTATTTCAACAAAGGAGAGGAGGTAGATTTCGCTATCCACTCACTGGCTGAGATAGCCGCCATACCTTCTGAAAAGTTTAATAAAAAAGAAGATAAATCATGCGGTTGTTAATTTAAATGATATCCCATTTTGAGCAGCGTGAACCCCAGCGCCCGATAACCCTGTCCTCTTCGTAAATTTCTACTATCTCACACACGTTGGAGCAGCCGTCGCACTCAAAACTCCCAGTGTGGTAGGGAAGGCCGGCGATTTTAAAACCCTTAAAGCTTGTTCGTTTGTCCTGCACTTCTTCTTGGGCCAGCTGAGCTGCCCCGATTGCGCCCATTATGTCAAAATGCTTGGGTATTAACACCGGTTCGCCAAGGGCTTTCTCGAAAGCCGCCTTTATTCCCACATTGGCGGCCACGCCTCCCTGGAATACGATAGGAGATAATATTTCCTTGCCCTTTCCGACATTATTGAGGTAATTCCGTACCAGGGCTTCACACAGGCCGTTAATAATATCGGAAATTTGGTGTCCCATCTGCTGCTTGTGGATCATGTCGGATTCTGCGAATACAGTGCAGCGGCCGGCAATCCTTACTGGTACGCTGGATTGGAGAGCCAGCTCGCCAAACTGGTTTATCGGTATGTTCAGGCGTGCTGCCTGCTGATCAAGAAATGAGCCCGTACCAGCCGCGCAGACAGTATTCATGGCAAAATCAGTTACAATGCCGCTTCTTAGGATAATGATTTTTGAATCCTGGCCGCCTATTTCAAAAACTGTCTGCACGTCGGGAACTATCATTGAGGCAGCTACGGCATGAGCTGTAATTTCGTTTTTAACGACATCAGCACCCACCATTATACCGGCCAGGTAACGGCCGCTGCCGGTAGTGCCGACACCAATAATTTCATAATCAGGCAGGATTAATTCCGCAGTTTTTTTCAACCCCTCCTGAATCATCTGGATAGGCCGGCCTTTTGTGCGAAGATAAAGGCCGGTAATGACTTCACCGGCTTCGTTAATAACAACAAAATTTATACTGACCGACCCGACATCAATGCCTAAGTATGCTTTCATTAAAATGACCTTTCCGTTTAACCTGTTAATGTAAATTGTCCTCGTTGCAAGCGTTTTTTCCTTCTCATCAAATCGGTAAATGCCTCCAACCTGGTGGACATACCTGTTTTCCCGGTCTGCTCATCAAGAAAGAATGTTAGAACCGGTATGTTGTAGTCCCTGCTGACACGGGGAAGAATGGTGCGGGCGACGATTTCCGGAATGCAGGTAAAAGGAGCGATCTGGATCATGCCGTCAAATCCCCGCTTGGCGCATAGTATGGTGTTGCCGATGGAATCACGCCCGTGACCTCCCACTAGTTCAGGCAAGTAAGGAGCGGCGGCTTCTTTTACAGACATCATTTCCGTAGTCTCGGTCCAGGTGTTATCCCTGGTCCAGCCGGTAAGGAACATGGACCTTTCCACCTCGACTCCCAGGTTGCCCAGGGTCTCTTCGATTTCAAGGTTGCTTGCCGGTTCCAGCAGAACATATATTTCACCGACTATGCCGACTTTTAAAACTTCCCGATCCAAATCCTGGGGTACCCCGCGCAGCGCTTGCAGAGCGGCTGTCTCTGTTTCTATAATTTGCTCAGTGGTATAAGCTTGATCAATCCAACCCAGTACCCTGCGGTACATTTTTGATGTTGTCCCGCGTGTAATTTCCCTGGGCCTGACGATGTGGCTCAGTTTTTCAGCGTTATCCAGAGCCTGCAGCTTGCGCCAGGCCCTTTTTATATGAGCGATAATACCCCTGATGGAGGTGCGGTTTTTATTGAGAGCTCTTACGTTTTTAATAAAATTTAGAGGCTGGAGTCGGGGCGGCTCAAAGACGATCATCTTAATGTCGTGCCCGAGATCTTTCAGTAATTTGTGGTGCAGCATGGCATATTCACCAGCCCTGCAGGGGCCGACCCCGCCTGAGGTGACAATGGTGTCCGCGCCCATTTCCACAGTTTCCAGGTATGTTCCCATCAATATTTTTAGCGGAAGACAGGCAAATTCCGGGGAGTACCTGACGCCAAGATCAAGCGTACGTTTACTGGGGCGTGGCGGTACTACAACATCATTTCCTAAATCCTCCAGAAGCATTTTGAAAGTACGCCAGGATTCACCCATCCTGGGAAACGTTAATTTCGACAAGTGGATACTACCTCCTTCCGGCGCTTGACCATATCCACGAATGCCTCCAGACGGGTAGCCATACCCGCTTCTCCGGTATGTTCGTCTATCATCAAGGTCATAAACGGTATTTCCTTGTGTTGCTTTGCTTCCAGTTCGATAAATTTATTTAATAAAGAATCAGGCCCGCATCCGAAGGCAGTAAGATGGAGGACCGCATCAACACGTCCCTGCCTAAAAAGATAATGGGCAGCTTTAAGAGCTGCATCACTAAAAGTCCAGAATAGACGTTTGGGCAGGCCACAATTTTTTTGCCACGCTAATGTCAGAGGATTAATATTCTCCGCTGTTAAAACACTAACCCCCATTTTTTTTAATTTGCCCAGTAAATTGACGCTAATGAAGCTATCATAAATAGCATACGGATACCCTAAAACTGCAAATTTAAGATTTGATTTGGCCGGCAGTATTAATTTCTTGTTTTTTGGGTTTTTTATAATTTCCATAGCATCCAGTGGGTTTAACCCTTTTCTCAAGAGCCGGTTATAACGGCGCAGAGCTATCCAGGCCTTGCAGTATGCCTTGAGAACGATATTGCGGCCGGCGCCGAAATAAGAACCGATCTCCAGGTAAGCCTTGATCTTTGACAGGCGTCCCTGGCGGGCATCTATGCGCACATCAATGATGGGGGGGATGCCGTCAAGTGAATGGCGGATCATATCCGGCAAACCCAAAAACTTAGGGCAGTAAATAGTCTTTCCGTTCAGGCAGACTACACGTGGTATAAAAAGGCAGTCACATTTGTTCTTTAGGTCCATTACATGACCGAAGAAAAGCTTGATCGGAACGCAGGCATCAGCCAGCGCCTCACGTACACCTTTATCCATGATGCTCTTTGTTGTATTGCTGGATGTAACAACCTGAACCCCAATTTCATTAAAAAAAGCCAGCCAGAACGGGAAGTAAATATAATATAGCAGGACGCTTGGAATGCCTAATTTTTTGTTCAAATCCAATGTTCACCTCTTATATTTAATATTTACTAAACTATACAAAATGAATTGGCTGCTTATGCTATTGAATATTTTTATAGATAAATTCTATGCGGATAAGCGAAAATCCTCTCTAAATTAGCAACAAAATGGCCTGTATGCAGCCAATCGCAGAAAAAATAATTTGCGCAGGATTAGTTCCGTATATTAGCGAATAATAGAACTAACTAAATCAGAGCAGTCATTTATTGAACTAATGCCTGTTTATGACTAAAAAATTGGAGTGATTTTGTATGTCAGATTATGAGGAGTTAATGATTTCATCCAAAACAATATACCAGGGCAGGATTATTAATCTCAGGGTCGATGAAGTCTCTCTGCCGGACGGAAAATCCACTAACCGTGAGGTAGTAGAGCATGCAGGAGCTGTGGCTGTAGTCCCTTTAAACGAAAAAGGAGAGCTGCTCCTGGTAAGGCAGTATAGATATGCTGTGGGGAAGAACCTGCTGGAGGTACCGGCGGGGAAGTTAAACCCGGGGGAGGATTACGCTTCATGCGCCGGGAGAGAACTGACCGAGGAGACAGGGTATGAGGCAGGTAACCTTAAACACCTGCTCAGCTTTTATAGCACTCCCGGTTTTACAAACGAACAAATCCATCTTTTCCTGGCAACTGATCTGATATTAAAAAAACAGAACCTTGATGATGATGAATTTATTGATGTTGAAACAGTCAGCCTGAAACAGGCTCTGGGCATGGTCTTGTCAGGTGAGATATGTGACGCCAAATCTGTTGCCGGAATACTGACCACGCTTAATCTTCAGAGAGAAATATAACATATTTATAAAAATACACCCTGGTACTGAACACTGGATTTTTTTACGCAGTTTATAAATTGATTACAGGATTAACAAAAATATTTTTTTATATTTAATATAATATTAAAACAAGTAAATCTTAACAATCCTGTAAAATCAGATCAATGTGTTTAAATAAATGGGAATTCAACGTCCCGGCATGTATTTTTCAAAAATAAAATTCTGACCGGAAAGCCGCACGGTCTGATATTCATTTAGCATCGATTGTGCAGTTTCCGGACTGAATCTATTCTCTGCAATACTAAGGCAAGTAGGGTTAAGCCTGCGGGCAATCACCTTTGCTGACCGATTTCCCCCCGCTCCGGCGTGGACCATACCGCGGCAACTGCCAATAATCATCACATTACCGCCTGATATGACTTCTGCGCCTGGATTAACATCTCCCAGTACAATAATATGCCCCTCATTGGTGACACGCTGACCTGATCTCAGTGAGCGCCGTACCATTAACGCGGCTTCACCCATTTTAGGTTTGGCAGAAAAGCGAGACGTTTCAGGAGCTTTTCTTTCTTTCTGTACAATCCTAACTGGTGCTGCCTTGTCTGTGTTAGGGATTAAACCATACTGCCGGCATATGTTTTCAAGTTCATTTTTTTGTTTAACAGGAATTTCATTGGGCTCCTGGGATATAGAAAATTTTGCACCTTTAAAAAAACCCCTGGCAGATTCCATTTTACTCATAAGAGTTTGTCTGATCTCCTCATAGTCCCTGTTTGGATCAAGTAAAATCAACAGCCCGTTCCTGGTCCCCTTAATACTGACCGAATCACTTGCCATAAATGCAACCCCTTTTTCTTACATACCATTTATTTGTTACATTCGATTGAATTTGACTTTTTCCTTCTTTAATTGAAAACAATCGTCAAAAGAATACTTTTTAAGCGCATAAA
>JAQVLS010000081.1 GCA_028704035.1 Desulfotomaculaceae bacterium
CTCGAGCTCGACAATTTCCAGCTCTTTCGCCACTATGGCACACAGTTTTTCAAGTCTCCTGGCAATATCAACAGCCTCAAGAACGCCCTGTTTATCCTCTACACGCAACGATAGGTGAGAGGCTATAATATCGGCCAGCCGTCCTGGTTCCTCCAGGTTGACTACTGAAACAACCGTTTCAGGAGGGATACGCTTTGACAGCTTGACATACTGTTCAAACTGGTATACGAGGCTACGCATCAAAGCCTCGATCTCGTTGTTCTTTTTAAAATCTTCTGAATATTGTTCGATTTCTACCTGGAAATATGGTTCATATGTTACAAAGCGATTTACTTTAGCTCTGGCGAGTCCCTCGACTAGCACCCGTATTGTCCCGCCGGGCAACTTTAAAAGCTGCTTAACTTCGGCGACGGTGCCAATTTGAAAAACATCGTCCTCACCCGGTTCATCAGTCTGAGCTTCTTTCTGGGTGGCCAGAAAAATGATCCTGTCATGAATCATAGCTTCTTCAATGGCCTGCACCGACTTGGTGCGGCCGACATCCAGGTGAATAACCATATACGGAAAGACAAGCAATCCCCTCAGAGGCAGCAGGGGAAGAACCTTAGTTTCCGATTTCAAAGCTGCACCCCCTTTTTCTATTGTGTTGTTCATTAGTGCAGGTATACAGATTCATTTTATCATAAATGTTAAAAATACCGCTATAGTAATAATTACCGCGAATAGTACAAACCCGGCCTTTGCCGGGTTTTAAAAGAAGTTGCGTATGACGTACAAAGATTTACGTGAAATTAGTTATATTACATGTGTTTTCTTGTTATGAAATGGTTTGCCCCGAGCCAAAACCGGCACTTAATATATCCAGCGGAGACGGCGTGTTTAATCCCAGTTTTCTCCCTTTTGACTTCTTAATTAAAGCCGCACGGAATACCTCATCCAGTCTTTCCACCGGAACCACTTTGATTCCCTGTAATTCCTTAAATAGATCCTGGTAGTTTTCTGCCGGTATCACTACCTTTGTAGCACCAGCCTGGCGAGCTGCCTCAACTTTTGCCACCACCCCACCAATTGGCTTAACCAGGCCACGTATAGATATTTCCCCTGTCATAGCTACCTTGTTATCAACGGGAACACTCATGATTGCCGAATAGATCGCCGTTGCTATTGTGATGCCGGCGGATGGTCCATCGGCAGGAGCGCCGCCCGGAAAATTTACATGTATATCATAGTCACGGGGGTCTATCTCCATTGTTCGTCTGAGTACGGTCAGGACATTTTCCACCGAACTTTTAGCCATGCTTTTACGTCGCACTGTCCGGCCTCCGCCGCCGATCTCTTCCTCGTCAACCATGCCGGTTAACGTGAGCCGGCCTTGTCCGTGCGCTACCGGGATGGCATTAGCCTCAACTTCCAGTAATATACCCAGGTTCGGCCCATAAACAGCAAGACCGTTAACTACTCCCACCTGCGGCCGTGACGGGATTTTCTTCTCCGGTCTGGGCGAATACTGGCCGCTTTGCACTACCCATTCAATGTCAGCCGCGTGAATTTCTTCTTTGGCCTCAGTAATGACAATCCCGGCTGCAATTTGAATAATATTAACTGCCTCACGTCCGCTAGTAGCATATTTTTTGATAACATCCAAAGCGCCTGGCTGGAGCGGAATGTTTATTTTATCAGCTGCGTTTTTGGCTATTTTTTCAACCTCGTCAGGCAGGAGTTGGCGAAAATATATCTCCAGGCAGCGAGAACGGATGGCGGGAGATATATGCTCGGCATCCCTGGTTGTAGCCCCCACCATGCGGAAATCAGCCGGCAGTCCGTTTTGAAAAATATCATGGATGTGGCTTGGGATATTGTTATCTTCCGAGCTGTAATAGGCACTTTCCAAGATTACTTTGCGGTCTTCCATCACTTTAAGCAGCTTATTCAGCTGAATAGGATGAAGTTCCCCTATTTCGTCGATAAAAAGCATGCCTCCGTGGGCCTTCGTCACTGCACCAGCTTTGGGCTGGGGAATACCTGCTATCCCTAGCGGACCAGCTCCCTGGTAAATCGGGTCATGCACAGACCCAATCAGCGGGTCGGCAATACCGCGCTCATCAAAACGCGCTGTGGTAGCGTCTATCTCGATAAAACTAGCATCAGGCCTAAATGGTGAGCAGGAATTTTTTTTTGCTTCTTCCATCACCAGCCTGGCAGCAGCAGTTTTTCCAACACCGGGAGGCCCATAGATGATCACGTGCTGCGGGTTGGGACCGCAAAGGGCTGCCCGCAGGGATTTTAAGCCTTCTGCCTGGCCAATTATTTCTTCAAAACTGGACGGGCGTGTTTTTTCAGAAAGTGGCTCGGTTAACGATATGGAACGCATCCTCTGAAGCTTCTCAATTTCTTTTCTGGACTCCTTTTCAACCGCGTTCTTGTTCCCATTCTGAGTTTTTAGTAGATTCCAAAAATATAGACCGATGATTACAGCGAAAAAAACCTGGATAAATGTCAGAAAACCTCCTAAACCAACAGGAAATCCCCCCATGTTAAGTCTCCTCCTCTAAAAAAACTTTAACATTAGTATTGTGAATTATTTTTAAATTTAAACCCCATTTTTATGAAAAAGAATATTAAGCCTTTAGAAATTGCTAACGTACTGAATGCGTGATAATAATGGACAAAAGCCTCATAAATGTATATAATTAGACTATATTTTTACGATCGAACTACAAACAACTTATTAAGGAGGTGAAAGTACCAAAAAATAATTGGAATTATAGATATCTGAGTCGTATTTAATTGTTAGGAGGCGTAATATGTCAAACAACGTTTATGAAATCAAAGAATCCAGTATTGCTGATCCTGGGCCGCTTGGTCTGGCTTGTTTTGCTCTGACTACTTTTTGCCTGAGCATGGTTAACGCCGGTCTGGTTGACAAGTCGGCTACCATCGTGGTGATTGCCCTAGCCCTGATTTATGGCGGAGCCACCCAAATTCTGGCCGGCATGTGGGAATTCAAGAAAAACAACATCTTCGGCGCCACCGCTTTTTCGTCGTATGGCGCGTTCTGGATATCTCTTGGTATATTTGATCTTCTTGCAACATTAGAGCTGGTGACAGTGCCTTCCCAGGGCGTTTGGCTGTTCCTACTGGCATGGACTATTTTCACTTTTTACATGTGGATCGGGAGTTTCGGAACAAGCAAAGCCCTGGTTGCAACATTTACTTTACTGCTTATAGCTTTCATACTGTTAACCATCGGTGCAGCAGGAAACCACGCGGCCCATACATGGGGCGGATATGTCGGGATCGCGACGGCCTTGGTCGCCTGGTATACCTCAGCGGCCGGCATATTCAATACCGTTTACGGGCGGGTTGTCTGTCCGGTTGGCCCCTGCAAAAAATAGCTTAATAAAAACAAAATCCTGGCCGGCTTTCCGGTCAGGATTTTCAATTTGAACCTCTCATATTTAAGCAGTTTCTTCTTTTTTCTTGCGGTCGATGACGATTGTATGGGGAGGTTCTTTTTTTCTTATGGTTTCACCTGTCACCGTACACTTGGCAATATCTTCACGGGACGGGATGTCATACATTACATCAAGCATGACTTCCTCCAAAATAGACCTTAACCCCCTGGCGCCTGTATTGCGCTTCAGGGCCTCCTCAGCTACCGCTACTAAGGCATCCCGGGAAAAATCAAGGGCCACACCGTCCAGTTCAAAAAGCTTCTCATACTGTTTAACCAGAGCGTTTCTAGGTTCAACAAGAATGCGGACCAGGGCTTCCTCACCCAGTGCATCAAGGGTGACAATTATCGGCAGCCTGCCTACAAATTCTGGGATAAGGCCATATTTGAGAAGGTCCTCGGGCAGAATTTTACTCAATATTTCACCGATTTTTTGTTCTTTTCTGGCTTTAATTTCCGCTCCGAAGCCCATCGCTTTTTTACCGATGCGGTTAAATATAATTTTTTCAATACCGTCGAAAGCGCCGCCGCAAATAAAAAGTACGTTCGTGGTATCAAGCTGGATAAATTCCTGATGCGGGTGCTTGCGGCCGCCTTGCGGTGGTACGCTGGCAACAGTCCCTTCCAGGATTTTCAAAAGGGCCTGCTGGACACCTTCACCTGAAACATCCCTGGTTATAGATGGGTTCTCAGACTTGCGAGCTATTTTATCAATTTCATCAATGTATACTATGCCTTTTTCAGCCTTTTCCACATCGTAATCAGCCGCCTGAATCAGTTTAAGCAGGATATTTTCCACATCCTCGCCCACATATCCCGCCTCAGTAAGAGAAGTGGCATCTGCAATGGCAAAAGGAACGTTCAAAAGACGCGCCAGCGTTTGTGCCAGAAGCGTTTTACCGCTACCGGTGGGGCCAAGCATAACGATGTTGCTCTTCTGCAGTTCCACATCATCTATCTTACCGCCGAGATTTATCCTTTTATAGTGGTTGTAAACGGCAACGGACAAGGATTTTTTAGCGCTTTCCTGGCCGATGACGTACTGATCCAGAATCTCTTTGATCTCCTTTGGCTTGGGAATATCACCAATATCCAGGCAAAGATCATCACTCAGTTCTTCTTCAATAATCTCGTTGCATAGTTCGATGCATTCATCGCAGATATACACGCCAGGGCCCGCGACCAGTTTCTTCACCTGATCCTGAAGCTTACCACAGAAGGAACACTTCAACTGCCCTTTGTCGCTAAACATATTTCCACCTCTTTTACCTTTGCTTTCTGACATTATATACCTCATCTATGAGCCCATATTCTTTGGCCTCCGAAGCAGACATAAAATAGTCGCGCTCGGTGTCCAGGGCAATCTTATCCAGAGTCTGACCTGTATGCCTGGACAGTATGTTATTCAAAGCCTCCCTCATGCGCAAAATTTCCTTGGCATGAATCTCAATATCAGTGGCCTGGCCCTGTACCCCTCCCATAGGCTGGTGAATTAAGATGCGGGAATAAGGCAACGAATAACGTTTTCCCTTTGTCCCGGCGGCTAATAGCAACGAGGCCATGCTGGCTGCCTGACCGATGCAGATAGTGGCAACCGGAGGACGAACATGTTGCATGGTATCGTAAATGGCCATGCCGGACGTTACTACTCCACCGGGAGAATTAATATAAAACTGAATATCTTTTTCGGGATCTTCCGCCTCTAGAAACAACATCTGTGCAATAATCAAATTGGACACGTTATCTTCTATAGGCCCGCCGAGAAATATAATGCGGTCCTTTAAAAGCCTGGAAAAGATATCGTATGAGCGTTCGCCACGGTTGGTCTGTTCAACAACAAATGGTACGAGGTTCATTTCAATCTCCTTAGTAAAAATATTTTTCAAAAGACTTTCTTAATACTATTCCGTTTCAGGTTCGTTGGTGTCCTTAATTTCAGGTTCCTTGACTGCAGGCTCGTTGCCCATGGGTTCATTGGCGTCCTCAATAAATTTTGCGTTATCTGCCAAAAACTGCAGTGTTTTTTCCCTGACAACCTGATCCGTGAGATAATCTATTTGTGCATTGTTTTCTAATATTTTTTGGACATCTTCCCCGCCGCCGTTATAATAGCCGGCTATTTTGGCTGCTTCTTCTTTAATTTCTTCATCAGTGGCTTTAATATCTTCAACCCTGGATATGGCCTCCATAACCAGGTTCGTTTTTGCCGACCATACGGCATCCGGATGCATTTTATCTTTCAATTCTTCCAAAGTAGTGTTGGCATACATCAGGTAATTCTCCATGGTTGCACCCTGGCTGTTGATGCGACTCTCCAGGTTGCGAAGCATATCATTCAGCTGGCTTTCAACCATTGGCTCAGGAATTTCGAGTTCAATACCGTCAACAATTTTACTGACGATTTCCTGCCTGATTTGGAATTCCGCCCTTTTCTCGGCAGCTTCTTTTAACCTATTCGCTATGTCAATTCTTAATTCCTCTAGGGTATCAAATTCGCTGACGTCCTTGGCAAACTCGTCATCCAAGCCGGTCAGTTCCTTCCGCCTGATAGCCTTTACAGTTACTGTGAATACAGCATCTTTCCCAGCAAGATCTTCTGCACGGTAATCTTCTGGAAAGGTTACATTGACGTCTACAGTTTCCCCGACCAAAACATCGATTAATTGATCTTCAAATCCTGCAACAAAGCTACCGGACCCTATTTCCAGGGGGTATTCATTGCCTTCCCCGCCCTGAAAGGTCTCCCCGTCGACTTTGCCAACAAAGTCTATAACGGCAGTATCTCCTTTTTTGATTACCCCCTCTTCCATGGTTATGATTTTGGCGTGCCTTTGTTGCAGGCCATCCAGCGCTTTGACAATTTCTTCCTCGGATACATCAGTTGACGGTTTTGTTACTTCAATTTCCTTATATTGACCGAGAATCACTTCCGGCTTAACCAGCACCGTCGCCTTTAATAGCACAGGCTTGCCTTCTTCGGCTTGTACAACATCAAGCTTAGGCTGATCGACCGGTTCGATGCCTGTTTCCACAACAGCCTTGTAATAGGCTTCCGGCACAACCGATTCAATGGCTTCTTCCAGAATGATTTCTTTACCGACATAGCGTTCAAATATCTGTTTTGGTGTTTTGCCTTTACGGAAGCCGGGGACATTGTACTTTTGCACAAGTCTGCGGTAGGCATTGTCTATGGCTTTGTCAAACTGTTCGGCCTCCAACTCAATTTCTAATTGAACAGTGTTTTTTTCAATCCTTTCGGCGTTTGCTTTCATCTATGCTCCCCCTTAAATTGTGTCATTATATAAGGTATTTATTAATAAAAAGGAGAACCTGACTCCATATTAGCAATAAACACCAAATTACAGTATTAATATTGTAACCAATTTTTAGATTTTATTCTAGAGGTGAGTTATATATTTCCTCTTAAAATAAAAATGCAATACCACGACTAAAAAAGCCCTGGCTCCTAAAACCTTGATTTATCAAGGGGCTTCAACATATTTTCCAGTTGCTGTTTAAGATTGTTTTTAAAAAGTATTATTAAATTATATCTGCAAGGGTATCAATTATCAATAAAAAAATAAAAATCGTCTTTTTATCTATTAGATTTAAGTTAGTTGCCCTACTCATAATACACCAAAGACCTTATTTTAGCAGCATTATCTTAACAGCATTATCTTAACAGCATTTAAGTGTACGTA
>JAQVLS010000082.1 GCA_028704035.1 Desulfotomaculaceae bacterium
GGTCGGAGCTGGAAAAGAATATTGACGATCCGTCTTATGTTCCCCATACTTACCTTTTAGACGAACTGGTGGCGGAGAATGAATACGAACTGGTGATTTCAAGCTTTAAGGGGGGAGCGTTTGCCCGTTACAGGATGGGCGATATTTTTAAATGTCTGTCGCTCAGTAAAGAAGAAGACGGCGTTAACCTGCCGTATTTCGCCTATATCGACCGCCACCCCAGTGTCATAGATTTGGCCGGTTTCACCCGCATTACGGAAGGTACCATCAGCGAAGCTTTAAAGCTTTCCAAACTTGATATAATAGAATGGTTTGCAGTTAAGGAATTTGATGAGAGTAACAGGGCCTTTTTGCACCTTTATGTCGAGGTGGGATTTGGTGGACTGCATAGCGCAATGACCAAAGATATTATCAAGGAGCACCTTTCAATATACTTCCGGTATGTTGACGCAGATTATAATGATTTAAAGTACCTGCTGGGAATCGATCCCCTGGCGATATCCATTATCCCTGCCGGTACAATCAGCCAGTTTTCGGACACATATGGCCGGAGCCTGCGGAAAATAAACCCGTCTCATTTTGATGTTATAGAGGTATTAAAGATCGCCCGCAGTGAAAGTGGGAAAGGTGTGTTTTAATGCCGTTCTTGGAGATATTCTTCTGGGCAGTGCCGATAATATCATTAGCCAGCTACTCTATGTTGATGCTGTTTTTATCCCTTTCCAAGAAGGATAAATCCATCCGTTTTTTCATGCTGGTTTTAGCCGCGATGATTGTATGGACGGCTTCTTCTTTGTTTATGGCGTTGCAGCTTAATCCCGGAGTGCTGTTTTGGGACAGGGTCATGGTTATGGGGATGATCGCTGCGCCGTTCCTACTGTATTGCTTTATTTCATTATTTACAAACACCGTTAATCTTTTTCAGTCGGTTTTCTGGGGCATCCTGACGGTTGCCGCGATGGTCTCAAATCTGCTGGGTTATGTAGTTGTAGACGCCAGCGTGATTACAACAACCGTGACGTATTACGGAAAACAATATACTTCCATCGAATATGACTATGTACTGGGTGCGGCAGCGATACCTATGTACATATTCACTGCTATCCTCATTTCCTTCATTGTTATCAAAGCACACAATAACGTGCGCGAGGGAAAAACAACCTACGGACGTGTCGGCCCTATAATGGCCGGCATAACGATCCTGTTTATAGGCGTGTTTTTAAATGTTTTTTCAGCTGTGGGAAAGTACCCGGTAGACATACTGGCCTGTTTCATTAACGCCGTCCTCATTATATACGCCATTTACAGACACCGCATGCTGGAATTGCGTTTAATGGTGACAAAAGGCATTATGTATTCCTTGTTTGCCATACTTCTAACCTGTGTATATGTTTACACCGTATTTTTTGTTGAAAAGAGAATTGGTGACTCATACCAGAATATTACGCCATATTTTATTACCTTCTCGGCCCTGCTGGTCGCTGTTGTGTTCCAGCCGTTATACAGGTTTACCTGCAAACTTGTCGATAAGATGTTTTATAAGGCCGAATATTCCAAACGGCAGGCGTTAAAAAATTTCAGTGTCAGCATTTCTAATAAACTGGACCTGCAGGATATGGCCTTAGAGCTGATTGAGGCTGTTCAGCTGGCTATTCACGCGAGAGAAATACTCCTGATGTTAAAGAATGAAGAAAAAGAGCATTATTATGTATTCGGCACGTCTTCTCAAATATTCAAGCCGGATTTTGTAATCTCATTTGACAATCCGATTGTTAAATGGCTCATAAGCAATAACACCAGCCTGCCCAGGGAAGAGCTGTATTTCCACCCCTTCTTTAAATCCATGTGGGAAAAAGAGAGAAAAGTTATCAGTGATCTGGAAATTGAAGTGATCATACCAATAAAGAGCAGAAACGATTTAATCGGTATACTGCTGCTGGCCAGGAAGAACAACCTTACCGCGTACACGCTGGATGACCTGGATTTGCTCACTTACCTGGGCGCCTCCACTGCGGTCGTTTTTGACAATGCCAGGCTCTTCAGCCGCGCCCAGGCTGATGCGCAGACCGACAGCCTGACTGGTCTGTATAACCACAGGTATTTCCACAAGGCGCTTTTGGAGCAGGTGAAAAAAATAGGCTCGGCGGAGCTGTCTCTGTTGATGCTTGATTTGGATATGTTCAAGCTTTATAATGACATGTACGGCCATTTGGAAGGAGATAAAGCACTGGAGAAGGTCGCTGCGACCATGAGCACGATTGTCGGACAAAAGGGTATTGTCTGCCGTTATGGAGGCGAGGAATTTACCATTATTTTGCCCTATTTTGATTCTAAAAGGGCATTTGACATAGCTGAAACAATACGGCTTGAGATACAAAGGACATTTTTTAGCACAGCTGATGTAACCCAGCGCTTTTTGACAGCCAGCGTTGGTGTCTGTACCTATCCCCATGCCGTTGCTAACGCCCAGGAGTTGTTGAAGCGAGCCGATCTGGCGCTGTATACCGCTAAGAACAACGGTAAGAACCAGACGATCGTATATAATACTCCGCATTTCGATTCCTTAGCCGGGGCGGCAACAAACGCTAGTTTATCAACTATCAAACCGGCCAATACGGCGACAATATATGCGCTGACAGCAGCTATCGACGCAAAGGACCATTATACCTTCGGGCATTCTCAGCGAGTCGCTGAATACGCCACTGTCCTGGCAGGCGCGCTGGGACTGGACAAGTCGCACCTGGAGATCATCAAAGAGGCGGCCTTGCTGCATGACGTGGGCAAGATAGGCATACCGGAGAACATTCTGATCAAGTCAGGAAGGCTGACTGTGGAGGAGTACGAAATAGTTAAAAAGCATGTGGAAATGTCCATCACGATTATTAAGCACCTGCCCTCCATGAATCATGTGATACCTGCTGTTATTGGACACCACGAAAGGTGGGACGGCAAGGGTTATCCCAGGGGGCTGAAGGGTGAAAATATTCCTCTGCTGGCTAGGTGCCTGGCGGTAACCGACGCATTTGACGCGTTGACTTCGACCCGCCCGTATAAAGCCTGCTTAACTGTTCATTCCGCCCTTAACGAGATTGAAAACCATGCCGGGACACAATTCGACCCGGCAATAGCGGATTTATTTATTAAATTAGTTAGGGAAGGCGCCGTCGATATTGCCATTAATGACAAGGTGAAAAACGCATTATAAAGGCATAGATGGCTATTTACCCGCCGGGAGGATAAGGCAATGCTATAAAAAGGCAACCCGCGCTTCAGACGGGGTTACGCCCCCCACCTGCTGCCCCAGCATAGAAGATATTGTCAACCATCATGTCCTGAAGCTGCTTGAACAATTCGGTATCAACAACGTAAGAGACCCTTATTGCGGATTTTACCAGGGTTGCCAGCGATGTTTTAAAAATCTCTCCGGATGCTTTTATTGTATACTTGGAAGAAAACCAGTTTGACAACATTGGTGTAAGGGGGAAAATCGCTGGGCAAGATTATGGAAGATAAATAAACAGGGGTAAACATGGAGACGTCCCTTTTGTTTCCCCCCATTTGGGGGAGCAAGGGTACGTCCTTTTTGTATCCTCATTTTATGCTTTATTCCGCAAAAATAGTACACTGTGTTAATAGTAAATAGTTGTTTACTATCAGGCTTATTCATAATATACTGTTTCTGATGGAAAAAGTTCATGTTAGGGTGGTGCAAAAATTAACGACTTAGAAAACGTTGCAGGCAGTTTGTTTACGCTTTTGGCTTACATGCGGGACAAGATTTTTAGGCCGTTGGAACAAAAAACACGCTCCCAACTGAGTCCCCTTCAGTATTTTGCGGTTTCAATCTTGTACCGGAAGGGCTCCCTGTCGATGTCTGAACTGGCGCAAGATCTGCAGATATCAAAACAGCAGCTGACGCCCCTTGTTTACAAACTAATCAACCAGGGTCTGCTGGCCAAAAAAGAAGATAAAAACGACCGGCGCATTGTACGTATAGAGGTTACTGAACAGGGCAGAAACATGTTCAAAGGAATATTCGCTGAAATTAAACACGACCTTTTTGAAAAATTAAGGATACTACCAGATGAAGAACTCGATGAACTTGGCCAGATGCTGAAAAGGCTCCAGGAGATCCTGGAAAATGCAGAGAAATAAAAACTAGGCAAGGGGTATTAAAAAAGAATGAAAAACCTGAAAAAAATTCTTATTATACTGGCGGTAATTGTCCTTGCTGGTGGCTCGGCTGGGATTTCTTACTACGTTTATGAAAGCAGCAATTACTTTTTTACGGAAAACGCTCGGGTCACTTCCGACATAGTTATGCTGACACCGGAGGTTACCGGCAAGCTGAAGAACTGGGACGTCAAAGAAGGCGATTACGTCAAAGCCGGCCAGGTGCTCGGGAAGCAGGACGTCAGCATGATGGTGACCAGCACCGCTATGAACCCCCAGGCGCTGGCCGGTTCGGCTGATATAATCATTTCCAAAACGGACATCAAATCACCGATCGACGGTAAAGTTATATTATCAAATGTGGTCCAGGGCCAGGTAATATCACCCGGTATGGAGATTGCTGCCATAGGTGACACCGCGCACATATACATCAAGGCCAACATTGAAGAGACTGATATCATCAAGATCAAGCCGGGGCAGGAAGTAGATATCAAAATTGACGCCTACTCCAACAAACGCTTCACAGGTTATGTCGAGAGCATCGGACAGGCCACGCAGTCGACGTTCAGCCAGTTTCCTTCACTCAACACCAGCGGGACTTACTCCAAAGTGACCCAGCTTATACCAGTGAGGATTGTCTTCACCGGCACCGAAGACCTGCCCCTCATGTTCGGCATGAACGCAACTGTGAAAATCCATATCAATCAGTGAAGGAAGGTTTGGATATGAGTAAGCGAATTAAAATAACTCTGGCGTCTCTCCTAGTTGCAATTATATTGTTATCCGCTGCCGGCTGCGCCGGCCGGAACGGGGGCGGGGCGGTGGCGGTGACAGCGGCGACCGCTGAACGCCGGGAACTTGAAACGACGCTGGAACTGAGCGGCGTCCTGGCGCCGGTCCATTCCGTCGATATAGCAAGTAAAATTTCGGGCAAAGCGGTCAGCCTGGGCGCGAATGTCGGCAGCGCGGTCAGGACCGGTGACGTCCTCATCCAGCTGGATACTGATACGCTGAGCGCCCAGCTGGCGCAGGCGGAAGCCGGCCTGCAGTCGGCCGGGGCGGCGGCGGAGGCGGCTGTCAACCAGGCCTTGCTGGCCGGAATAAACCTGGACGCGGCCCAGAAACTATATGACCGGACCCGGGTCCTCTACGAGTCCGGTGCGGTATCCCAGAGCCAGATGGACGATATTACGGACAAGCTTAATATCGCCAAAAACCAGTATGAAAACGCATCCGGTCCGGCGCAGGCGCAGGCACAGGCCGCGATCAGCACCGCCCGGGCCAACGTCAGAAACATCCAGGTGCAGATTGATAACGCCACAATCAGAAGTCCTATAGACGGGATCGTGGCAGTGCAGAATGTTAACGTCGGACAGGTAGTGGCGCCAAGCGTTACGGTTATTTCCATTGTCGACACGTCCACACTAAAGCTAAAAAGTACAGTCTCACAAGACTTACTGCCGCTGCTGGCGGTCGGCCGGGAAATGGACGTTACCATTAACAGCTACCCGGACTTAAGTCTCAAAGGGACCATATCCAACATCGGGCCTATCGCGGTCAGCACCGGTGAGGTGTTTCCCCTGGAAATCGCCGTTAATAACAGCGGCGACCTTCTGGCCGGGCTGTCGGCCCGTGCCTCGACACGCATTACAGTAGAGGGAATTGTGATCCCCTCGTCAGCGGTAGCGCAGGGCGGCGGAGAAAGCTATCTATTTGTAATCAGCGACAATACCGCTGTAAAGCGGATTGTCAAAGCAGGGCTGAAGAGTAATCAGGCCGCCCAAATTTTGAGCGGGCTGAGTGCGGGAGAGAAAGTTGCAGTAACCAATGTGGGTGCTCTTGCCGACAATAAGCCGGTGACAGTCAAGTAACTGAAATAAGCGGAGATTTGATATAGATGGTGAAATTATTCCGGTTTTTACGATCGTACCTCTGGCCTTTGTTTTGGGTCATACTGATTCTATTCGCCCAGTCTATAGCGGAACTGTATCTCCCCACGCTGATGGGGGAAGTCGTCAACAACGGCATGATGAAGGGCGATACCGACTACATCTGGAAGTACGGCAGCTACATGCTGGTAGTGGCGCTGGTGGGCAGCTTTTGCTCCATTATCGGCAGCTATCTGTCTGCAATAATTGGGATGGGCTTCGGCAAGGATATCCGCAACGGTGTTTTTTCGCGCGTGGAGAGCTATTCTCTGCATGAATTCGATAAGATCGGGACCGCCTCTCTGATTACCAGGACCACCAACGACATTATCCAGGTGCAGAACCTGGTGATCATGGGCCTGCGCTTTATGGTTTTTGCACCGATCATGTGTGTGGGTGGCATCATTATGGCCTATTCCAAAGACAAACAGCTGACTTTGGTCTTGGTCGTGGTGCTGCCGATCATGCTGCTCCTGATCGGACTCCTGGCCAGGGTTGTCGTCCCCCTGTTTAAAGCAATGCAGATCAAGCTGGACAGGGTTAACCTGGTCCTGCGCGAAAATCTTACCGGGATCAGGGTGATCCGGGCTTTCAACAGACTGGCCAGCGAGAACAAACGGTTTGGGGCGGCCAACCGCGATCTTACCGACAACGCTATCAGAGTCAACAAAATAATGGCTATGATCCAGCCGGTGATGATGGTTATTATGAATTTAACCACTGTCTCCATCATCTGGTTTGGCGGTCACCGCATCAGCCAGAACATGATGCAGGTGGGAGACATGATGGCGTTTATGCAGTACGCGATGCAGGTCATGTTCTCCATTATCATGGTGACGGTTATGTTTGTCATGCTGCCGCGGGCCCAGGCCTCAGCGGGCCGGGTGAACGAAGTGCTGGACATGGCGCGGGGCATAACGGACCCGCCGCAAAGCACGGAAGACAGCGGGCAGAAGGGATACGTTGAGTTTCAG
>JAQVLS010000083.1 GCA_028704035.1 Desulfotomaculaceae bacterium
CTAGGTTATAATATCTTGTGATTGGCCTGAGTGGCTAAACAATTAATTATTGAAAAGCAAATAATTTTATCAAGAGGTGCAGATTCATGAAAGGTATTTGATTCATGGACACAGCTGACAGGCCTGGCAAAGCCGATGTTTTCGCTTTTAGAACAAAATAAAACGCGGGAAATATATATTGCTGCTTTGAAAAAATATGATTTGAATAAAGCCGGGATGAATACCGAGACCGGTGAAGTGCTAATCTATTTTAACTTTCCGCAGGCCTTACCGAAAGAAATAAACAGTTTGCTGCCTGGCTTGCTGAAGCAAACCGGCTGGACCTGGCGGATTAACCAGGAAACTAATTTGGAGGCGCTAAAATTGAAGTTGGCGGAAATACTGCCGGAAGGAGTTTCGCTTCTTAAAGAGCCGTCAATTCAACGGGGAGAAAACAAAGTAAAAATAAAGGTCATGTCGGCAGGTGAGCCGGAGCAGCGCGAGTGGCAAAAAATAATGGTGGATTTTAATAATGTGACAGGATGGAGATTTGAGGTGCAGACAGAAACCCCGGCTGCTATAAAAGGAATGCCAAAAACAACCGGCGGCAAAATGGAGATTAATACCGCGTTCAACTATATCAAAAACAGGCTTAAAGCTGAAGGGGCGGAAATATATAAAACATCATTAGTGGAAGGCTCTATCCGGGTTCAATTTGTCACACCTCAGGCGGCTGAGCCGTATAAAAAGGCGTTGAACAAGCTTGAAAAGGAAACCGGATATGCTATCAGCGTACATCCGGAGCCCAACGCCTCTGCGCTGTTTCAAAAAGTGAGTAGCATTGTGCCGGTTAAGAAGAATCCCAGCTTATTTAAAGACAGGCGGGAAATTAAAATAGTGGTTGATGGGCCGATAGATGAGGAAACTAAACATAAATTAGAGCGATTTTTTACAGAAACGGGATATAAGGTTTTAGAATAGTTGCCCATGCCGCCCGCTGGGTTGTCAAGGGGGTTGTCAAGGGGACGGGGTTGTTGACAACATTTCCAATTCAAGGTAAACTTGACGATCCTACTCGACTTCCTCTATCTCCAGGCGCACCCTGCCTGGCGACTGCAATGGTCAGCGAGTTAATGTTTCTCTATCCCCAATATTATTGGATTATTAATAAATTGGTTGTAAATATAGGGATAATCTATTTCGGCGGTAGGGCTAGCCGCCAGGCACTCTACGCCGTGTTCATCCAGGGCAACAACATAATCTGGATCTAAGGGTGATGGAATCATTTTTCACAAAACATCGGTCTTACGCGAACGCCAGGTGAAACGCATTAAAAAGGGGGTAAAAGAACACGGCGAGTCGTTCGTAATCCATAAAAACAGGGGCCGGAAACCTCCACATGCTTTAACTGATGAAATCCGAAACTTGGTGGTTGAGCATAAAATCAGAGAAATTCTATGTCATACCAATATTATCCTGCGGATAGCTCAAAATGATAAAAAACAGATTAAGCCAATGATGTGGCAATGGTGGTGAAAATTTAAAAAAGAGAAGGATAATCTATTGCTATTGAAGAATGACAACATATTCTGTCAAATTTCCGGGGGTGTTTTAAATATATGTCGAAGACGCTTGATGAATTTCTGGACCAAACGCTGCAGGAAGACTTTAAAAGCCTTAACAATACTCACCGCAGTATGGCAAATGTAGTCAGGCGGATGAAAACAGCAGTTGACCGGGGCAACATGGAAGCCCTGCAGCAGGCTCTGGCCCGCTACGGAGAATTTCTGGACAGACAGCAGGAAACACTGCGGGGCTTACAGGAGGAACTGCCGTTTTTCGACCTGCAGGTTTATCTGCAAGAAGAATTTCACCGGGGTTTTATGGAAGCCCTGGCGGCGGAGGGTTTGGCCGTTGAAGCAGAATACCCGGTTTACGAAGTCCTTCCCTTTAAAGTGCGGGCGCTGCCGGAAAAAGAGATGGTCACCATTGACGACCGTGTCTGCCGCAACCTGCGCCCCGGCGTCCTGGCCGCGCATTTGAAGAAAAGCATTGAACGTTTAAACGCGGCTTCTTTCGACACCCAACGTTTTCTCCAGTCCCTGGCGGCGGCATACGATACAGAAATGGCCAAACAGATTGCCAGGACCAAGATTGATGTCAGCGAGCAGGAAGTTCTACTGAAAGATGTCTATAACATCCTTACTCCTTTACCGCGGCAAAAACGTGATTATCCAGCGCAGTTATTTGCCTTCGATTTGCACAGGGTCCTGAAAAGCGGCTGTTTGAACGCGTCGGACGGCAGGAAGCTCTGGCTGGGTAATGTGCGTAACATTAGGCAGGCCATGGTGGTCCTGGACGCCCAGGGGCAGGCACAGCGCTTTGGTGTGATGAAGTTTTATAAGGAGGGATAGGATTTGGAGCCGGCATTCAGGGAATCAGCGTTGGAAAGCCTGAGACGCGGGGAGCCGCCGCTGGATCTGCGGACCCTTAAGTCAATCACGCTAGGAGAGCAAGAGGGTATCTGGCATTTCTGGAGGGACTATTATTTGGACGATTATATCGCTTGCGGCGGCAGCAAAGTGAAATTTCTCACCGGAAAGCCGGGCTCTGGTAAGACGCACGCTCTCCTCCTGCTGCTGGAAGAAGCCCGACAGCTGGGCTATGTCACATTTTTTGCAAGTGCCCGCCACATGCGTTTGAATAAGTTTGACTCGATCTACCAGGCCGTGTTGGAAGCAGTGGATGTGGAATCCCTGGTGTCATCTTACTGCGCTAATGTAATAAGGAGTCTGGGTTATGAGCCTGTGCAGCTTAATCCGGAGCAGGATTTCTTTACCTGGGCGCAGGCGCGGGGCCGGGCGCCGGACAGTTTGCGGCGCGAGATTCAGGAAAAGCTTGACGAGCTTTACCTGGATAGAAAATTAAACCATAACTTTGCGCTGGCGTTTACCCAGCTCTGTGCTCATCACCTGGGCTCGCGCCGGCTGGCGGATGAGCAGAAGGAAACCCTGCAGGAATGGCTGAAAGGCAGGCCCTTGCCGGCCAGGTCTTTGAAGCCTTTGAAAATTTTTACACGCATTGATAAATATAACGCCAGGCATATGATGGCGTCTTTTCTCCATTTGCTGCGACTCTGCGGTCGCCCGGGACTTTGCGCGGTGGTTGATGATCTAAACGCGTTGCTGGAGCGCGGGACTGTAGGGCGGGCGCTCTACGGCAAGGCCGCCCGTAACGAGGTCTTCGAAAGCCTGCGCCAACTGGTGGATGATTTTGCCGGATTCGCGGGGGCATTTTTTGTCTTTGCCGGGCGGAATGAATTGATTCATGACGCAAAGGGTGGGTTTATATCCTACACTGCCCTGTGGATGCGTATTCGGAACGAAGTATCGGGTCAGTGTCCCAATAAATTTGCCGATCTTTTCAACCAGGATCATTTGGTGAAGGAAATCTTCACCGGCGAAACCTGCCTGGAACTGCAGCAGAAGATAAACGAAGTATTAGGTTGCAACTCCGGTATCCGGCAGGAGGATTTTCACTGCCTGGTGGAGAGCGTCAGTATGCTTTCACCGGTGCGGCGGGTGATAGAGGCTATTGTAAACCAATGTGACGGGGGAGGTATAGATGATGGGTAATTTTGCAGCCAGGCAGATCATTGAGTATCTGCGTTCCGGCGTCTCCTCCCGCAGCTTAAGCGCCATTTTTTCATACGGCCGGGAGGCTGCGTGCGAGCGTGTGGAGCGCGAACTGGAAAGTGTGCGACAGGACGGCGGCGCTCATTCCCTGGTGGTCAAGGGCAACTTTGGCAATGGTAAAACGCATTTTTTAAATATTATCGCCCATAAGGCAGAAGAGATGAATTTTGCCATTAGTTTTGTGCCGCTCTCCAAGGAAACTCCCTTCGACAAAATGGACCGCTTGTACCGCAGGGCGGCGACCGGACTGTGCCTGCCGGGCTGCTCCCAACCCGGCTTTGTACCTATGCTGGAAAAGCTGCAGGCGGACAGTGAGCCGGCCGAAGAGTTACTGAACTATGCTGCCCATAACCTGCACCCGAAACTTGAGGCAGTGCTGAAAAACTACCTGTATGGCAGCGGTGACGCATACAACCAGCATATCCTGGCCAGCGACATGGCCGGTGACTTTATTCCCTACGCGCAGCTCAAATCCATTCATCGCCTGAATTTTGGCAAACCTCTGGCGCTAACGCCTTTCAAGGTCAAAGAAAACACCTTTGATTATTTCCGCTTTTTATCCCGCTTAATCCGGGCTGCGGGCTATGCCGGGTGGGTAATTCTTTTCGATGAGTTTGAACAGTTGATGTACCTGGGTATTATGGCCAGATCCAACGCCTATCTGAACGCCGCCCGCTTTATGTCCCCGTCATTTGGCTTGACGGGAACCTATTCTGTATTTTCAGCCTCATCCAACCTTTGGCCGGAATTAATCTGGAAGCAAAAAAATAGTGACTACGATATTGTGCCGCAGAAACTGGTGGCTAAAGGGAGGCAGTATGACATTCCCACGGTGCGGGAAGTTTTCAACAGTCTTTTAAAAGAAACCCTCTTTCTTGATACTATTTCTACTTTCGACATCCGCCGTATGCTCCAGGCTGTGCGAGAGCAACATGCCCTGGCCTACGATTGGCAAGCCCAGGAGGATATCAGCCAGGCCACGGCAGGCCTGTCTGCAGACAAGCCCCTGCGTACAGTAATCCGGACTGTAGTGGAGTACCTGGACCTGCAGTATCTTTACGGCGGCAGCCAGCAGGTTGCCTCAGAGATGCCGGAGGAGCTCCTGCCGGGTGATGAGAGGAAAGGACAGGAGAAGATTGAAGATTATGAGGAAGAGTGTTGTATTGCCCCGATGATTGACGTTAAATAGGCTGTTAGACGCCGGGTAATCTGGCAAATCGCCTTGGCGCTGTTCCATATAAAGGTATGAACTCATTTCAATAATACATGTTTGATTCGCTGCAAAAAAGTGCGATTTTTTGGTTTTGTGCGCTATATAGTGGATTGGATTTAATTGCTCACACTATATACATTCTGCTACAGGCAGAGACAAGGGTTTATGCAGCAGAATCGTGTTTAATCTTGCGACAGCAGATTGAAAACCAGGCTTCAGGGGTTATCTGTTGTCCTTTGTCTTTTTTTGATTCCCTACTATACGACTTTCCCAAAAGGAGGGCGCCTTTTTGCCGGCTGCTGCATTGATAAACGCTTTTAACGAGGCGCTAGCGGAAGAAATAAGGTTCTTGCGCAATGAAGGAGGCCGCCCCCTGGTGCTCTTGGACGGGGTTTTGGTTTACCAGGGCCGGGAGGGGTTTTTATATGCCTTCAACCTGGAGGTGGATGCTTTCCTGCCTGATGGTACGCCCGTGCGGCTGCGCTGCGGTTTCCGCGAAACTGTGGGGGAGGTGGTAGCCATACGCGGCGCAGAGCTGACCCTGGCGCTGCATGAGCACGTGGGTGAATTCCTGGAACGGGCTGAATTATTCTGCGAGCCCTGGTTTTTGCTGGCCGCCCTGCAGGAGCGTCTGCTGGAAATGCCGGAAAGAAATTTGCGCATGGCTCTGGCCCTGCTGGAAAAAGTGCCGGCGCGCCAGTATGGTTTCGGATTTATTTCGCTGTCTGCCGCCGCCGGCGCCCAGGAAGAAGCGCTGCGCTTGGTGGACGAAAGGGAAATCACCTTTATTTGGGGGCCGCCAGGCACCGGCAAGACCGAAACCCTAGCCAGAATTGCGAAGCACTTATTTAAACAGGGTGGCCGGGTACTGATCCTTTCCCATGCCAATGTGGCCGTGGACGGCGCGGTGCTGAGAGCTGCAGCCCGGATCGGTGCGCCGGTTTCTTACGGCAAGGTGGCGCGTTACGGCTGGGCAAGGCTGCCGGCGCTGCAGCAAAGCGGCCTGCTGGCCTCCAGTCTGGCAACCGCCGGTCAGCCGGAAGTATGGGAGAGGATCAGAAAACTGGAAGACGAGCGCGGCGAAATACTGACCCGGTTGCGGGCTGGCGGCGCAAGGGTTAGCCGTCTGAGCGCGGTGGAGCAGGCCCTTCGGGATCTAAGGACAGCCTTGAAAGAAGCCGCCGCGCGCGTGTGCCGCACAGCACGGGTAGTTGGCTGCACTCTCTCCACGGCGGCTATTGATCCTGTCATTTACCAGGACCACTACGATTATGTACTGCTGGATGAGGCTAGTATGGCCTATATCCCGCAAGTGGTTTTTGCCGCCTCCTTGGCAGGCCGGAAGTTTGTGGTTAGCGGCGACTTCCGCCAACTGGCGCCGGTGGCGCTGGCCGGGACGCCGGGGGTGGAGCGCTGGCTGAAGTCGGATATTTTTGAGGAGACCGGGATAACCGCCGCTTTTGAAAAAGGGTTGGCGCCGGACATCGCAGTATTGCGTTTGCAGCGGCGGATGCACCCGGCCATCGCCGGGTTTGTGAATGACTTTGTATACGGCGGCCTGCTCTACAATGCCCCGGAGACATCCGGGCGCGCCAAACTGGCCGATACCGGGCCGTGTCCGGGAGAGGCGTTGATGCTTGTGGATTTAAGCGATCTGCCTGCATTCTGCTGCCGGCACGGTTCTTCCCGCTTCAATCCTTTGTCTGCTTTTCTGGCTCTAATGCTAGCCAGGCAGCTCAGGCTGGGCGGCCTTACGGTCGGATTGCTTACACCCTACGCCGCTCAGGCCAGGCTGTTAAACGCGTTGACTGCAGGACTTTTAGGAGCCGCCGGAGCGCGTGCCGAGGCTGCCGGAATGACGGCCGCCACGGTCCATCGCTTTCAGGGAGCAGAGCAGGACGCGGTGGTGCTGGATCTGGTTGACTCATATCCCCAGCGCGCTGCCGGCAGTCTCCTTTCACGCCGGAAGGGGAACATGGGGCAGCGGCTGCTTAATGTTGCTGTTACCAGGGCGCGGGGTAAGCTTTTTGTCTTGGCCTGCCGGGAGGTTTTGGAAAGCAGGCTGCCCGGCGACTCTGCCGTGTGCGGGCTTTTTCGTCTTATCCGGGAA
>JAQVLS010000084.1 GCA_028704035.1 Desulfotomaculaceae bacterium
TCAGCAAGCCGCCTTAATTGCTTTTCTGTGATTGCTTTGCAAAAGCCTAAATCAAAATCCTCAAGCTTCTTTATGTAAGGGAAGCCAGCTTCCTTAATGCGTTTGGCCTTAGCCTTGTCGTTACGATAATTAATCTCTTCTTGGAAAACATCCGACAAGAGTTCCATATTAGTTGCGTTAGAAGCGTCAGCTTCTTTTAGTATTGATTCAAGGTTGTCTCTTGTATTTATTAGGCTTAAACTGCCCGCGTTTGCCTTTAATTCTTTTAATTTATCCATTTGAAATACTTCCCTTCATAGCATCCTCATAAACGCTCAAATCACGTATTTTCGGCGTTATGTTGCGATATTTTTCCGGTAGCCCCGGAAGCTTATCAATTTTGGATGTCCTTTCGGAAGTGTTATCCAGCTCATTTAGATAAATCAGCGTTGATTTGAAATCGCCGGCAGAGTAAAGCCCTCTTTCCATGCAGTAATTAAGCGCATTTTGTATTAGTAAATCATCATTAAGCTCAAAGCATATATTTTTAATCACGCCCAGCTGATCCCTATAATATCTTGGCTTTGCTTTATGAATTTTGTTTAAAAATTGTTCTGCTGTATCGCTTCCGCCTAATACTCCCAGCGTATCTTTTTCGAGCTGTTCTTGTCGTCGGCTGTAGTCCCGCTCGCTGCGTCTATGGCCAACCAAGCGGCCTTTATCGTGGCACAATGGATGCTTTGCATAAATCTCACCGGTTTCAGTGTCTGTTATGGTTACTGTTTCATTTTCAACAATCAGAAACACCGTCTTCTTAGGCTCATAAGTCCCTTTGGGGACGCGGTATCTATTTGATTTATACAAAACAATATTGTCTTTTCTAACAGGATAAGGTACATTTGAGTTAACAGGATATTTACTATCCCATTCAGGTACCGGTATCAAGTATTGCTGTTCCAGAGCAAATACTTCAGCCGGTATTTTTTTTGTTGTTTCATGCTGCTTTGCATTTGCCGTTCTTTTAAGCCATGCCAGGCAATCATCATTAAGGGTTTCGATATCATGGAATATTCTATGTTCGGCAAAGCCGTATTTAGCATATTTGACTACGGCCTCAATTCTTCCTTTGCTTTCCGGGTCATTGCCTCTGCAAAGATAGATTCTAAACTTAATAGCGTCTATATATGCTTGAAACCGCTCTGTGTAAATTATGTCTCCGCTATTTTCACTTACAGCTAAAACCGTATCTTGGTCATATACAATCTCTCTTGTCCGTCCACCAAAGAATTTAAAGGATTTATTATGCGCATTGATAAAGCTATTTGTCGTAAATGGCTTGTCAACCCAGTATACAAATTTATGTCTTGAATGGGACATAACCATTGCAAAGCAGTAGACCTTCTTATGTCTGCCGGTATCTGTTTCCAGTATGATTTCGCCCATGTCTACTTGTGCTTGCTCGCCCATCGGCGGATCTTCAACAGCTTCATATTGCCTTAGTTTAGCGGTCTTTTTAATATCATATTTATCCCTGATGCTGGTCACATAGCTCCTGAAACTTCGCTCCTTAAAAGGCAGCTCAATTACTTTGTGTTTTTCTAATATCCAATCATACAACTGAGCTGATGACATATCAGGATACTTTCTAAGGCACTCAACTACATAATCTTCATAAGGTTCGGCTTTCTTGATTCGTGTCTCCGCATTTTCCCTTTCGGCAGCAAACTCATCCGGTGTCATATTCCAATACTTTAATACAGTTTTGTAATCCTTGCCTAATAGCCTTGCTGTCTGGCTTTTATTAAAGCCGTTTCTTTTATGCTCTTGAATCTGTCCATACATTTTCCAATTCGTCATCCTTTCTTCCCCTCCAGGATAAATTCTATCATCCTGGTGTTTTTATTTGATGACTATGGAAAATTATTTGCCTAAAATTATGGATTCTTATTTGCCTAAATCTATGGATTTTAGTTTGCCATTCACAGCAGCACTCCTGCGGGGATGCATCGTTCGATTTGCGTTAAAGAAATATTGGAATTCTTACAGATTACTCCTGGACAAACTGGATTAGATGCAACCCTGGGTTATGGTGGACATACTGTAGAGATGCTTAAACGTTTAAATGCACAGGGACACCTGTATACCATGGATGTAGATCCTATTGAATTAGCGAAGACCCGGCAGCGTTTAGAAAGTTTAGGTTATGGATCTGATATCTTAACCACTAGACATATGAATTTTTCCGAAATCGATAAACTTGTTTTAGAATCGGGACCATTGAATTTTGTGTTGGCAGACTTGGGTGTCTCTTCAATGCAAATCGACAACCCCGAGAGAGGCTTTTCATTTAAGAATGATGGACCTTTGGACTTACGGCTGAATCCGCAAAGAGGCGTATCTGCTGCAGCTCGTTTAAAAACTATTTCCCAAGCTGAATTAGAAGGTATGCTGATAGAAAACTCGGACGAGCCTAATGCCGCAGTAATCGCTCGCGCCATTGTTGCAGCAAATAATAAGGGAACAGACATCTCAACAACAACCATGCTCCGGCAAATTATCACTGATGCGCTGATGTGTATTCCAAAAAACGCAAGAAAAGATGAGACTAAAAAATCCTGTCAACGATGCTTTCAAGCGTTGCGAATTGATGTCAATCATGAATATGAAGTGTTATATGAATTCCTGGAAAAACTTCCTGCTACCCTTGCTGAAAGCGGGCGTATTGCGATACTCTCTTTCCATTCGGGGGAAGATCGTCTCGTTAAAAAATCATTTCAACGTTTTTACCGTGAAGGTGTCTATCGTGAAATTGCGCCCGGTCCTATTCGACCATCATCGGAAGAATGTAATACCAATAGTCGTGCTCGTTCAGCCAAATTGCGTTGGGCTATAAAATCATAATTAGGTGACAAATCTCCCCCTGGTTGCGCAAAGCCTCTGAAAATATCATTGGGGATACGACAGCCACAAGAACAAGAAAGGCTGCAACCAATTATCAGTTGTCCTCGTAGCACAATAGAAGTATAATATGATAAGAATATTACTATGAGGAGTTGATAGCATGCAGATTAAACCGTCCGCAAACATCCGGCAGAATTACAACGAAATCGCAGATTTATGCAGATCTACCGGGGAGCCTGTATATCTGACGAAAAACGGCGAGGGTGATCTTGTGGTTATGGATATAAATACGTTTGCCCGCCGTGAAAAAATGCTAAAGCTGCGTGAAGAACTGTTGGCTGTCGAGGAAGATCGTCTGGCAGGCCGCACCGGAACTACACCGGACGAATTGGACAGCTATTTAGAAAGCATTATCGATGAGGTGGAACATGGAAAAAAAGCCTCCATATAAAGTGATTGTTTCCGACCGTGCCCGTCAGATGCTGGCGGCCCATGTTCTATTTCTAGCACAGAAAAGCCCTGCTGCCGCCCGCAAAACTAAGAATGAATTGATGGATGCTATCCGCTCCCTTTCCACCATGCCGGAGCGTTTTCCTTTTCTGAATGCAGAATTTATGCCACTCAACAAGTATCACAAGATGTACGTCGAAAAATGGTATCTGATTTTATACCAAATAAAGGATCAAACGGTATACGTTGATTATATTGTAGATTGCAGGCAGGATTACGGCTGGCTGGTAAAGTAGTATTTGCAGTAGTGATAATCCACCTTACAGCTATCACTGCCACCGCCAAAAAAATTCACATTTATATTGTATCATCGGAAGCTAGTTCATTTTTATTTCGCATACCCAATCTGCAGAAAATTCCTGGTAGCCATGTACAATACGTTAGGTTCGATTTACTAAGCGTCATCCGCGCTGCTGAAAGTACAGGCCATGTGTTCCAGTTCCTGCCGCACCTTTTCCCTGCCCATCCGCCCGGCAGTGAAATCGCAGTTGATCCTGCCGTCCACGATTTCTATCACCCGATCCGCACCGGCGGCGATATCGCGGTCGTGGGTGACCATTACCAGGTTCGTTTTGTTTTCCCTCACTATTTCTTTCAAAAGCTCCATCACCATACCGCTGGTCTTGCTGTCCAGGTTTCCGGTCGGTTCGTCGGCAAATATTATTTTCGGCTGGTTGATCAGCGAGCGGGCAATGGCTACTCGCTGCTGCTGCCCCCCGGACAGCTGGTGCGGGTATTTGCCGCCGTACTGTTCAATCCCTATCCGCTCCATCAGGTACATGGCACGGCCAACGATCTCTTGAGGTGGTTTGCCTTTGCCGATCCAGTGGGGAATTAGGATGTTTTCAAGGGCTGTAAACTCGGGAAGCAAATAGTGAAACTGAAATATGAAGCCGATTTTTTCATTGCGATAGGAGGCCTGCTCACCTTTATTCAGCCCGGAAATATCCTGACCGTCCAGGGAGACTTTTCCGCTGGTCGGCGCCTCCAGCAGTCCGATAATATTTAACAGGGTACTCTTGCCCGATCCGGAAGGCCCAATAAAAGCGGTAAACTGGCCGCTCTTGATGGAAAGGTCAATATCGAACAGCACCTGGACGACTACTTCATCCCCGTAGAACTTGTTAACCTGTTCCAGGACAATTATTTCATCCATTTCTGATAACCTCCATCGGGTTCAGCCCGGCTGCCCGGCGGGCCGGCACAAATGCGGCCACGGAGGCCGAAGCGGCAGCCAGAACTGCGGGCAAAAGAATGTTTGTCAGCGTTATTTTCAATTCATAGGTCGGGCCGCCGCTGCTTTTTGTCCCAAACATGAACAATTCAGTCAGACCGAGCCCCAGCAGAATGCCCACCAGCGCCCCGGCAAAGCCCATGGAAAAGCCCTGGATGATAAAAATGCGGGCGGCGCTTTTGTCATTCGTACCCATTGCTTTCAAAATGCCGAGCTGACGGGATTTTTGAATGGCGATAATGGCCAGGACGCTGGCAATGCCCAGGGTAATGCTGAGCAAAACAAAAAACTGAATCATGGCGGAAGAGGTATCCTGCGCCCTCAGGCCGCTCAGCAGTTCTTTATTCCTTTCCTGCCAGGACTCCGCCTTTACCTGGCCGAAATTTTCTCCGAGCTCTTTGGCCAGGCCGTCGGCTGCAAACACGTCATGCACCTGGATTTCTATAGCTGAGATCCCGGTGATGTCCAAAAAAGTACGCGCCCGGTCCAGGGACATCACCACCATATTGTTGGCCGCCGACGCTCCCAGGTCAAATATGCCCTGAATAATAAAATAATCGCCCGTTCCCTTTTGATTTCTTAGATAAAAGGTATCGCCCGTTTGCAAACCCGATTTTTCTGACGAGGCCACGCCGATAAGGACATTATTCCCACCCGGCCGGAGATCCCCGTTGACAAGATTTTTTTTAAGCTTGTAGATCACATCGGCCTCGGGCAGCGTTATTCCTTTGATTATGACCGGGAAAGAAGACCTCCCTTTTTCTATGTAGCCATTGCCGTTAACCATCGGGGCGGCCACGGTTATTTCTTTTATGCCGGCTAGGTGTTCACCGTAGCGCTGCCACGATAATATTTCGCTTTCCTCGGTTTTCAACGGCTTTTGATAATCGTCTATGACGCCTCCGCCTATACCCAGGGGCTGCGGGGCGGATAAAGGCGGCGCTATGGTAATATGCGGGGAAGAACCGATAGTACGCTGAATGAGGTTTCTCTGCAGCCCGTCCATCAGCGATATTAAAAATACCTGCACGGCTACACCAACTGCGATGCCGAGGATGATCAGCACCGTCTGCGACCTGCCGTTCAAAAGAAACCTATAGGCGATCATAAATTCGTAAGTGTTAAACCTCATCGGGCAGAACCTCCCGGCCAGGGTGTACCCTGATGCCGCCTGGTTTCTTTGCCGGAGAAAGCGCCACGGTTCCTTCCGGCAGGTTTTCGGCAATAACCCAGCGCTCGCCTACATTTATATATGTAACAGGCGTTTTTACAGCCTTACCGTCTTGCAGGACCCACACAAACGCTTCCTTTTCTGAAAAATCTACAAATTGCTTGGGCAGCGCCGGAACCTGCCTGTGGGGCTCCGACAAAAGCTCGACGCTTGCGGCCATGCCATGTTTTATAAAAGGCTTCGCATCTTTTATCTCCAGTCGCAAAAGGCAGGTTCCTTTTTGTTCGTCGATCTGGGGAGATATATAAAGCAGCTCCGCTGCAAGCTTTTCCTGCGGTTAGGCGTCAAAAGCTACTAAAGCAGGCTGCCCCGGCTCTAAATGAGAAAGCTCTTTTTGGTCCACATCCGCTTCAATAACCCAGTTTTGCTGCTGCAGCACGGTTAAGAGCGCTACCCCGGCAGGCGCCTGCTGGCCGGAAGAAAAATTCACCTTGCTGACAGTTCCCGTAACCGGCGATACTATCTTCTTATCTTCCACCGCCTTTTGCGCTATCTTTAGCTGGGTGTCATAATAGGAAATCTGGGCTTCTACCTCGGCTGCGCCGCTTCCCCCCGCCAGAGAGTCCCGGGTAAGGACGGCCTGGTTATATTGAGAAAGAAGCAGCTGATAATTAACGCTGGTTTTTTCAAATTCCACCGCCGGCACGGCGCCCTGCTCATAAAGCGTTTTCAGGCGATTCATTTCCTTTTCCGCCTCTTCAAGCTTCACCCTATCCTGGCGTATTTGCTCTTCCTGCTTGGGCAAAGCCTCTTCTGCAATATTTCTTTGCTTGCTCCGCATAAGGTTAAGGTCGCTCAAAGCCAGCTGCACATTCTGCCTGTCCTGGTAGTCATCCATCTGGATCAGCAGCTGGCCTTCCCGCACCAGTTCCCCTTCACGGCAGTTAACGGTCGATATTTTCCCGGAGGAAGCAGCTGTAATCTCGTATGGCTGGGGAAAGCTGACCCTGCCGCTGGCCAGCACGGTCTGGTTGATGTCAAGTGGCTTTAACCTGTAATAATCAACCGTGTTTTTTTCAGGTAAATAACTCGCGCGACGGACAAAACTATAACCAGCGCCAAGAAGCCCGCCAGTGTTTTCAACCAGCCAATCTTCTTTTTTTCCGTCACATTTGAAGCCTCCTTTTAACCTG
>JAQVLS010000085.1 GCA_028704035.1 Desulfotomaculaceae bacterium
TCCATGCCAAGGAAGCGCGCTCCCCCTGTGCCACTGCCCAATCTTTACCCTCTTATAGCTTTAACGGCGCCACCGGACCAGAGTACTGGAACCTTCCCCCGGACAGCTCAAAGGCGAGTTTCGGCAACCTCATCCGCCGCCTCACACCAACCGGCGACTCTCTAAAGAACTACGCTGCTTACTGCTCCTCATCATTGCTTTGAAAAACTAAAACTGAAAATCATTATAAAACATGGCGTTGGATATGTCAACAACATAAAACAATTTGAAACACCGGCGTATATTCATAACCGGACGCAACCAAGCAGGCAGCTAAATGTTTACCGGTACATCAACAACCCTGGCGTCGCCCCACAGGCGCTCTAAGTTGTAAAACTGCCGCTCTGCTCCCTGAAATACATGGATAATAACATCACCATAATCCAGCAGTACCCAGTTGGCCTCCCGGAAACCTTCCCGGCGAAAGACAATAAGTCCCTCTTTTTTCAAATCTTCCTGTATATTCTCTACTATCGCCTGTACCTGGGTATTCGTACGACCACCGCAGATTATAAAATAGTCGGCTATAACTGATATTGCCCTGATGTCAAGAACAGTCACATCCATAGCCTTCTTGTTTTCCGCGGCCTGCACAGCAATATTCACGACTGCTTGTGGACTTAATGGCAATGCCATTCCTCCTTATAAGAATAAGTAATTTCCTTTGTTCATTACTTATTCTTTCTCCAAAGCAAAATTTCCTTCCAGATAATAAATACCATTTGGTGAAAACTTGTATTAACAAGTTGACGCATTTATAATTTTGTGCCCTTAACATAGGCTATACCTTCCGCCAGCGCCACCAGGTCGCCTTTTTCATCCTTTACTTCCAGGCGGTAGAGCCCGGTCCTCCTGGTCAGATTCTCTTCCCTGGCGACCGCAGTAAGCACAGCCCCCGCGCCGGTCGCTTTCAAAAAACTTATACTTATATTAAGAGCCAGCGCCAGAGGTCCATGAGAATTACTGGCGGCGGCAAATACAATATCAGCCAGCGCAAACACTGTGCTGCCGTGAGTTAATCCTGCCCCGTTCAGCAGCTCCGGCGTCACTTTTAAGGTTGCACTAGCATAACCAGGCTTTATTTCCGCAAGACTGATACCCAAGTGCCTGGCTAAAGCGTCCTTTTCCAGGCGCTGTCTGCAAATTGCTATAGCATCGCTAATTTTTTATCACCTCTTCTGCTGTAACAGTAAAGCTGTTTAAAACCGGGAGCTTATCGTATTCGCTTACCGGCGCTTACTTAACCTGCCTGCGCCAAATAAAAGCAACCCGTGCAATTTAAATAGCACGGGTAT
Source organism: Desulfotomaculaceae bacterium (assembly GCA_028704035.1). Classification (GTDB taxonomy): domain Bacteria; phylum Bacillota; class Desulfotomaculia; order Desulfotomaculales; family Pelotomaculaceae; genus Syntrophopropionicum. Next base: position 1,335 of record JAQVLS010000085.1, read on the forward strand.
TCAATGCAATTTAGATATGACAAAAAATCGCTTCTATTTAGGACATATTTTCCGCTCTGTCTTCTCTGGATTTGGCTTCGTTTACAGTAATAACTCTCCCATCAAGTTCGGCACCGTTCATAGCAGCGATCATGGTTTCCGCATCTTCATCCCGGACCTCAACAAAGCCAAAACCGCGGGAACGACCGGTCTCACGATCAGTAATAACGCGGCTACTCAAAACTTCGCCATGTGCGGAAAAAGTATCTGCCAGATCCTCGGCCTTGGTAGCCCACGGTAGATTGCCCACGTATAGGGTACGCGCCATCTACTAATCACCTCTTTCGAAACTATTTTTCCTTAAGCTATTATTTACAAAATAAAATATCCTGATGCAAATTCAATCAGGCTAAGATTTTTCCAAATCCTTTACCGGTATAGATTATTTCTTAATATATAATCCTCCACCGTTTCAGGAAGAAGATATTTAATAGGCTTTCCTTCACGCACACGCTGCCTGATGTCAGTTGAGGAAATGGCTAGCGCCGGAACTTCCATGTATGAAATATTTTGTTTAAAACTGTTTGGGAAAGAATCTAGTTTTTCATTTAATTCCTTTAAACAGTAACCAGGACGCGTGGCAGCCACAAAATTACACATTGACAAAAGGATGTCGGAATCCTTCCAGGAAAAAATCTCTAATATAGCATCCGCTCCCGTAATAAAATAAATTCTCTTTTCGGGATGAAGATGCATCATTGTTCGCACCGTGTCAATAGTAAAAGAAGGCCCCGGGCGCTCTACCTCCATGGGAGAAGAGCAAAAAAAAGGATTTGAAGCAACTGCCAGGCAGGTCATTTTGTAACGGATCGATGGTTCACATACTATGTGGCCAGGCTTATGGGGCGGGTTGCCGGCCGGTATAAAAAATACCTTTTCCAGGTTAAAAGAGTACCTGGCCCCCTCAGCCGCGACCAGGTGCCCGTAATGAATAGGGTCAAACGTGCCGCCCATGATACCCAGACGCCGTTCTCTTGCAATTTTTTTACTCATAATGAAATTGTACTGTCTGTTTGTTTTAAAAGCAAGAAAATCTCATTAATCCATCACTAAAGATTACAGGTTAAGCACCATGTTGTTCCGGTGTACTATTTCATCATAGTCCTTGTGTCCAAGAATGAGGGATATTTCTTTGGTCTGAGCCCCTTTAATCTGTTCAATTTCGGCCGATGAATAAGAAGTTATTCCTCTGGCAATTTCCTGGTTATCCGGACCGACAATGCTAACTGTGCCGCCCATTTCAAACAGCCCTTCCACGCCCGTTATGCCGGAGGGCAGCAGGCTTTTACCCTGCTTGACCAAAGCTGTGGCGGCACCTTCGTCAATGCGTATTTTCCCGCATACCGCCGCGCTATATGCAATCCACTGTTTCCTATTTTCAAGCTTGTTGCCGACAGGCCAAAACACTGTTCCCACCTGCTCCCCGGTGGCTACCTTAAGGATGATATCCTTCTCATCAGCACACGCCAGTACCGTGGATACACCGGAGTGGGCAGCTATCCTGACAGCCGATATTTTTGTCGCCATGCCGCCGGTGCCCAATTTACTGCCGGCGCCGCCCGCAAGCGACTCGATTTCAGGAGTTATTTCTGCAACTTCCCGGATCAGGCAAGCGTCGGGATCCTGCCGTGGATCGGCTGTGTATAATCCCTGGATATCGGAAAGCAGGACAAGCAGTTCAGCGTCAACTAGTCCGGCTACAAGAGCCGACAAAGTATCGTTCTCGCCAAGCTTGATCTCGTCAACTGCTATGGTATCATTTTCATTAATCACCGGGATAACACCGAACTGAAGCAGGGCATGCAGTGTATTTCTAGCGTTCAAAAACCGCCGCCGGTCTGAAAAGTCTTCTCTGGTGAGCAGAACCTGCCCGGCGGTAACCCCGTATTCGGAAAAAAATTTTTCATAAATGTGCATCAGGATACCCTGGCCTACCGCAGCGGCAGCCTGTTTGGCGGGTATGGTCCTGGGACGGCCGGCCAAACCCAGTCTGCCTGCGCCTGTGCCGATAGCGCCGGAAGTAACCAGCAGTACGTCCTTTCCCTGGTTATGCAGATCGGAAAGCTGCCTGACCAGGCTTTCTATTTGAAAAAGGTTCAGTTTGCCGGTGGAATAGGCTATCGAACTGGAACCGACCTTAACCACAATTCTTTTGACGGAGTTAAAACTGCGCCTCTGTTCTGTCATCTATCTCACCTAATCTATTAACATGGTTATTAATGCCGCTAATTAATTACAAACATTATTCACAGGATTAACAGGATTTAATATTGATTAATAGCTTGTATAAAATAAAACACTAAAATAGTTTTAATCATGCAAATCTTAATAATCTTGTAAATCATGTGATAAAATTTTTTACACCTTGTTTAATCCTGTAAGTCCTGTCGGTATGTTTACCTAGGAAAAGTATACCATAGCAGCGTACTCAGTTCAAATAGCCCGGTTACTCGAAAAACTCAAATGCAAACTTCCCGATTTTTACTGTATCCCCTACTTTTATGCCCTCTGATTTAAGTTCATCTTCAACTCCCATCCGTTTTATGATCCACTGCAGGCGTTCTACCGCTTCCTCGTTCTCCATGTCGGTCATGGCTACATGGCGCTCAATCTCTTTGCCCCTAACATAGTAAATACCTTCCTCGCGATAAACGCTGAAACGCGGTTCAACCCTGTGCACCACCGGCTGCGGAATATCCTCCTGTATTTTCATGGAGAGTTTTTCGATCAGTTCGGCCACCCGGTAAATCAGCTTGTCCAGACCTTCGCCGGTTGCCGCAGAAACGGGAAATATTTCATAATCACTGCCGCAAGCCTCTTTCAACCTGGACAGATTGTCAACGGCATCGGCCAGATCCATTTTATTGGCGGCAATCACCTGGGGCATCTCTCCGAGGGTGGGGTTGTAAAGAGATAATTCCCGGTTTATCACCAGGAAATCGTCCACCGGGTCGCGTCCCTCGCTACCCGCAGTATCAAGGACGTGGATAAACAGGCGTGTGCGCTCCAGATGCCTTAAAAAATCATGGCCAAGGCCGGAACCGGCATGAGCGCCCTCGATCAGGCCCGGTATATCGGCTATCACAAAGTTCCGCTCATCTCCCACCCGGACTACGCCCAGGTTCGGGGTAATGGTAGTGAAAGGATAATTCGCTATTTTAGGTTTAGCCGCTGATACCCGGGAAATCAAGGTAGATTTACCCGCGTTGGGGAAACCTACCAGGCCGACATCCGCCAGCAGCTTGAGCTCCATATTCAGCCAGCGCTCCTCGCCTGGTTCCCCCTTCTCCGCCATTTTAGGGGCTTTGTTGTTAGCGGTGGCAAAGCGCGCGTTGCCCCGGCCGCCCCGGCCGCCCCGGGCCACCACTATCTCCTGGCCGTTGTTAACCAGGTCGGCGATGAGTTCACCGGTGTCGTCATCCCTGATCAGAGTTCCTGCCGGGGCCCGTATGACTAGGTCCCCACCGGACGCCCCGTGCATGTTCTTGCCTTCCCCATGCCTGCCGCGTTCTGCTTTATAGTGACGCTTGTAGCGAAAATCGACTAGGGTGCGCAAACCTTCATCAGCCCTGAATATAATATCCCCGCCCCGGCCGCCGTCACCACCCCATGGCCCTCCATCCGGGACATACTTCTCCCTGCGCATGGCCACGCAGCCATTTCCGCCGTCACCGCCCTTAACATATATTTTTGCCTTATCAAAAAACATTAGATCACCTACTTGGATGCAAAATTTATAACCTAAATTACATTAGAAAAAATACACGGAGCTGCTGACTGTTATCCCGTAGTTTGTCCATTTTCCACTCTTTTTCTAGGGAATTCTAAAAAAATTTCAAGATTGTCGCAAGCAAGAGTTATATTTAAATTCCCGCCATGTTTGTTCAAAAGCTTCTGGACAGGCGCAAGACTCTTTTTTAACAACAAAAGATCGGCTATATAGGAAGCACGACTGCAAAGAAAAATGGTATGCTTCTCCTGGTTTTCTTCAAAACTGAGCGTGAAATTTTTCTTGCTCAGTTCTGGTGAGGATGAATTTTCAAAAAAACAGCGCAAGACATTTTCCAGCGCAAATCCGACCACATTACCGGGGACTGCGCATTCATCCAGCTTGGAATTTACCGTTAGTTTCATTTCAATTTGATATCTTGCGGCTTCATTAAATCCGACTAAAAGAGCCGCCGTAGCTTCAGGTATTCCCAGCCGTGCTGTTTGGCTTACAACTCTCATATCATCAATAATCTGTTCAATATATTCCCGTATCCGGTCAGGTTTATTTAACTGCAGGAAGCCGGAAACAACCTGCAGATGATTTAAAAAATCATGCCTTTGTACCCGGACTACCTCTAAAATTTTTTGGAGATCCATATTTCGTCGACTCCTTTCAGGCGTTGAATGATTCGACAAATATTACTGACTTTCCTTTAAAATGGAAAATAAAAATGGACCATTCACTAATAAAAACACCGTTTTCAAACCTTACGGTATGAAAACGGTGTTTACATCGCTCTAAAACAGCCCTCTTAAGACTTTATGCTTATGATGAAACAGCGACTTTCTCCGGTATCACACTGACAGTTTTCTTATCCCGGCCTAGACGGTCAAAGCTTACCAGTCCGTCAATCTTGGCAAATAGTGTATCATCACAGCCGATACCTACATTGTGGCCGGGGTGTATCTTGGTGCCGCGCTGCCTGACTAGAATGCTGCCGGCTAAAACATACTGCCCGTCCGCCCTCTTCACGCCAAGCATTTTAGGTTTAGAGTCACGGCCGTTACGTGAACTGCCTACACCTTTCTTATGTGCCAAAGTAAATCACCCCTCCTATTTAAAGAATTTCTGTTATGCTTCGATTCTCTCAACTATAACCTGGGAAAAGGGTTGCCTGTGACCCTGTTTGCGCCGGTAGTTTTTCTTGGCCTTATACTTAAAAACGACAATTTTTTTATCTTTTCCATTACGCAGTACCTGCAAGATTACCTTGGCACCCTCTACCAGAGGAGCGCCTATTTTAATCTCTTCACCGTTTACAACAGCCAGAACCTTATCTATCTCGACCTTTTCACCGGCTGCGGCGGGCAATTTCTCAATATTCAGCTTGTCGCCTTCCTGAACACGGTACTGTTTGCCGCCAGTTTCAATAATAGCATACAAAATTTATAACCCCCTCATTCGGGACACGCCGGAATCAGGTAAACGGCATAAGGCAGACCCGCTTTTCCAGACCAGTTCCGCGCGGTACCATAATACTTTTTGAAATACCTACAATTCAACATTTTAACACACATGTTTCATTTGTCAATATTATAGAAATCAATCTTTCGCTGAACAAAGCAAGATGAATCTTAGCAAGAACAAATCCTAATAAAATTTTCTCAAAAATTCATTTAACAATTTAAAAGTTTAAACAAATTACTAATCATATAAATTCTTAAAATCTTGCAAATCATGTGATAATTGTTTTTTCTGTCAGATTGTTTATATTCTGACGGGGCGCGCTTTGGCATAAGTGCGGTAGACCTTGCTTACTTCCACCGGAATGGTCTCCCCGATAAAAGCGGCGGCGCCCTCAATATCCAGGATAAAACCATTTACCCTTGCTAT